>JAGLZV010000088.1 GCA_023131215.1 Candidatus Methanophagales archaeon
CTCGCGGCAAAGAATGCTATAAAAAGGCTGCCGGTGGTTGAAAATGGTGTGCTCATCGGCATTGTAAGCGTTAGAAACATATTGACCCTGAAGCCAGAGTATGTAAAAAGATTTTATCCTGAGGTGCGAGTTTTAGCGAGTGGGTGGACACTTGACAGGCTTGAGCACTCTTTGAGCGACTGCGAAGCGTTCTTAGCGGGAAAAAAGATGAAACGCTACAAGGAAAGACTGAAAGAAGTGTACGATGAACTGAGCGAACTCATGAGCTACTACGTGGACGACAAGGAGCTGAAAGATATATTTAACAGTATGGAGCGGCTCTATCAAGATATTGAGGGTAAAAGCGAGACCGAAATATCAATAGAAGAGCAAAGAAAGAAGCTGGAAAGTGTTTTGAGAAAATTCAGACACACAACCTACTGGAGGAAACAGCAGTCAATGACCAGCTTCGCATCCGGAATTTTTTGGTTCCGCGATTACCGGCATGGTATAGGCAAAGAGCTTCGATTACCCTTTAAAAGAACTCGACCAATGTGATAAAAAATCCCAAATCCCAAGCACCAAATAACAAACAAATTCAAATATCTAAATTCAAAACAAACCCTTAGTTGCAAAACAGCGCAAGCATTTTTAGTAAAGGTTTTTGCGAAGCAAAAAAGTCCGTTTTGAACATTGGGATTTTGGTATTGGATATTGTTTGATTTTTGGGATTTGGAGTTTGGGATTTATAAGTATATGTGGATATCAGATAAGAAAGAAGTTCAAAAGAAGGTGGTGAGTAAGGAGAGATGAGAGTTAAGGAGATGATGAGCCGACCAGCCATCACCGAAGATGAAGATGCTTCGGTCGCTATAATATTGAAGCACATGGAACTGTCGCGAATAGGGAGTGTAGTGATAACCTCGGAAGGCAAACCCGTAGGGATAACCGTTGACTATGACATAGCGGCAAAAGTGATAATGAAGGATAGAAACCCGGACAAGGTAAAAGTGAAGGAAATCATGTCGTCACCTTTGACCACCGTGGATGCAGAGGCATCAGTGGAGGAAGCATGCGGGCTCCTGGCGAGGAGGGGCATAAGAAGGCTGCCTGTGATTGAGGATGGCGAGCTCGTGGGCGTTGTAAGTATCAGAAATATATTGACGGGAGAGCCCGTGCAGGTGAGAAAATATGTGTAAAAAGGAAGGTGAGAGAAGAAAATGTCGATGGGATTATTAGAAGTCGGGGATATAATGACCTATCCAGCGATCACCGAAGATGAAGACGTATCAGTCGCCAAAATATCGAAGGATATGAAAATGTCGGGAATAGGCAGTGTGGTCATAACAAAAGAAGATAAACCCGTGGGGATAATTACTGACCGTGACGTCGTGATAAAAGTGATAATGAGGAATAGAAACTCGGATGGGGTAAAAGCAAAGGAGATAATGTCCTCTCCTCTGATGACCATCGAGGCCGATGCTTCTCTTGGGCGTGCATGCAAGCTCCTGTTAGAGAAGGGCATAAGAAGACTGCTCGTGATTGACGACGGTGAACTCGTGGGCATTGTAAGTCTTAGAAATATCGTGACAGGAGAGCCACTGCACGTAAGAAAATATTTATTTTAGACTATGGATCCAGTTGAGGGAAAAATTATTGTCTATTATGGAAAGGGAGAGGGAAAGACAACCGCCTCTATTGGTCATGCCATAAGGACGTTGGGACATAATAAAAGAGTAGTGATATTGCAGTTTATGAAAGGAAAGCCAACTACCGGAGAATATCAGTTTCTAAAGAACCTCGATAACCTCCAGATACATCTTTGCGGGGCTCCTGTTTTTTTAAAAGACGAAGAATCCCGAAAAATACATCTCAAAAAGGCTAAAGAGGGGTTGGCACTCGCTCATAGGGTGTTAGCAGAAAAACAAGCCGATCTTTTGGTTCTGGATGAAATATTGTACGCAGTAAAATTCGAGCTTTTAACAGAAGACGATGTTTTAGAGTTGTTGAAAAAAAGAGGTCCTACTGACATCATTCTTAGCGGAAGAGAGCCAGGTGCCAGAATAATAGAACTGGCAGATATAGCAACACACATGGAGAAGGTCAAGCATTATTGGGATAAAACCAGTAGCACAACTTCAGGAATAGAATATTAGCAATGATTATATCGGTGGCAAGTGGAAAAGGAGGAACTGGGAAGACCACGGTGGCTGTGAATCTTGCCCTGTCGCTTCCGAACGTACAAGTGCTCGATTGCGATGTAGAAGAGCCAAATTCACATATTTTCCTTAAACCGAAGATCGAGGGGACAAAGCCGGCGCATACGCTTATACCAAAAGTCAATTACGATTCATGTGATTACTGCGGAAAATGCGCTTCTGCATGTGAATATAATGCCATCGTCGTGCTGCCAAAACGAGTCATGGTGTTTCCTGAATTGTGCCACGGCTGTGGTTTATGCTCCATGGTCTGCCCGCAGGATGCAATCAGCGAGGACCCGAGGGAGATTGGCGTTATCAAAAAGGGAAAAAGTGGTGACGGCAGCATAGACCTCGTGTACGGGGTGTTGAATATCGGAGAGGTGATGGCAACACCTCTGATAGACCAGGTTAAAGAGGAGATAGATCCTGAAAAGACCGTGATTATTGATGTGCCGCCGGGAACGGCATGCCCGGTAATTGCAGCGGTGCAAGGTAGCGATTACTGCATTCTTGTGACCGAGCCCACGCCGTTCGGACTATACGATTTGAGGCTTGCGGTTGAGGTGCTTAGAGTCCTAAAGATCCCTTTTGGTGTGGTCATAAATAAAGCGGGGATTGGAGACCGAAAGGTCTATGACTACTGCGAAGAGGAAGGAATTCCGATTTTGCTTGAGATTGCTTATGATAAGATGATTGCACGGTGGTATTCGGAAGGCGTGCCATTTGTAGATGCGATGCCGGAGTGGAAGGAGCGGTTCGCAGGAATAATAGGTATTTATAGAACCACGAGATTACACAAGATTAACACAGAAGAGAGAAAATGAAAGACATGAATGAAAAGTGGCTTTATAAGGATTTAACTCAAGAGATCATCAGTGCAGCGATGGAAGTTCATCGTGAGTTAGGCTCGGGTTTCCTTGAATATGTTTATGAATTATTAAATTTTGGTAAGAAGAGTTTGGAGGTAAAAAGAAGAATCTTGTGAAAATCTGTGTAATCTTGTGGTTAAAAAAGAACTATACAAATGAAACAAATAACTATTATCAGCGGAAAAGGAGGCACAGGAAAAACAACACTTGTCGCTTCATTCGCAGTCCTCGCGGAGAACAAAGTCATTGCAGACTGCGATGTAGATGCGCCTGACCTCCATTTGTTGATGCATCCGGAAATCGTAAATAAGCAGGAGTTTAAAGGCTTAAAAGTTGCAGAGATGGATAAAACAAAATGTATAGAGTGCGGAAGCTGCGAAGAAGCATGTAGATTCAACGCTATATCTATAACAGATGGTGAATCTGCTTACGCAGTCAATCCTGCACGCTGTGAGGGCTGCGGGGCATGTGTGTTCGTGTGTGAGCAGGAGGCGATTACGCTGAAAGAGCGTGTTTCAGGGTATGCATTCATATCAAAAACAAAATATGGCACAATGGCGCATGCACAGCTAAATATCGCGGAAGAAGCGTCTGGAAAGCTGGTCACAGTTGTTAGAAACAATGCACAGCAGGTTGCGGAAGAGGAAGGCTGTGAACTCATTCTGATTGACGGAGCGCCAGGCATCGGCTGCCCTGTAATTGCATCCTTGACTGGTGTAGACCTTGCACTTGTCGTTACCGAACCTACGATGTCAGGACTGCATGACCTCGAACGAATCCTTGATGTAACCAGACATTTCGGGATTGGTTCAGCCGTTTGCATCAACAAATACGACATTAATGAGGAGAACAGCAAGAGAATTACTGAGTTTTGTCGGCAGCGTGGAGTAGATGTTGTTGAAAACATTCCTTACGACAGCGTGGTCACCGAGGCGATGGTTGCAGGCAAGCCAGTGGTTGAGTTCTCGGATGGGGCGGTATCAGATGCGATAAAAAATATATGGAAAGGTATAAATAGTTCCAGATGAAGAGCCATCTTCTCTTCTATCACGAGTCCCTGTTTCTTTGGTAAGCTTTCTTTGATCAAACTTTCTTTTAAAAGGAAAGGTTGTAAGAAAGGTTTTATGAAAACTACCGGAGAACTATATCGCATACAGGAAGGAATCGCATCAAAAGCTGTAATAGAAGATAAACTTACCCTGGAAGAGCTAAAATTAATTGCAGGTGCAGATCAAGCTTTCTTCTACGACTCAAAAAACGATACCGAAGACAAAGATAGACAGGAGAAAATAATATCCGCAGTCGTAGTTCTCGAATACCCTTCCATGAAGTTTATTGATTATTCCTACTCGGTGATGCCTGTGGATTTCCCTTACATCCCCGGTCTTCTTTCCTTTAGAGAAGCACCAGCCATAATAAATGCTTTTAACGCTTTGAAAAACAAAAACAAGCCTGACCTGTTAGTAATAGATGGTTGTGGAATAAACCATCCGAGATTTGCAGGTTTAGCCACGCATGTGGGTGTTACTTTGAACATTGCGACAATAGGCGTGGCAAAGAACCTCCTGTGCGGCAATGGCGAAGTGCCAACCGAAGAAGGCGAAGAGTGCGTGATAAAATACAAAAATATAGAAATTGGCTACTATCTCAAGAGCAAAAAAGGTTGTAAACCCATAATCGTAGCGCCGGGGCATAAAGTATCACTGGAAACTTCGCTGCGGTTGATAAAAAATTGCATCCACAAGCACAAACTACCTGAACCCACACGAATCGCTCATCTATATGCGAATAAGATAAAGAAGGTATTTCACAACTGAAACAATATCGCAATCACCGAACCAACCATTATCAACGCCATTAATATGCCTATTATTGCTCTCTGCAATCTCCCACTACTTTTCTCCTTCTTCACTCTTTTCTTTTTTACCATTTTTTCTTTTTATCCTCCTACTTTTATTCCCAATCCAACAATAGGATTAGTACCTTTTAAAAATATCGCCCAAGAGAAAGAGCATTCGGAGTGCTAAAATAAGAAAAAAAATGAAAAGTTTTCCGTAAACGTTTTTTCTAAAAGAGTTTAAAGGAAAAAGTGTTTGGGGAAAATAAAAAAATCCCGAATTTTATATTTTTGGTTTTGCTTTATTTCCTCTTCCTTCTCAGCACCAAATAAGCGACTGCTAATAGTCCTGCGATAGTGAAAACAGCTTCGAAACCCGGTGGTGTTGGTGTTTGTGTAGGCGTTGGCGTAGGTGGTGCTGCAGTTGGCGGCATCGTTGGTGTTGGCGTTACTGTTGGTTTTGGCGTTGGCGTTAGCATTGGACTTGGTGTTGGAGGTCTTATTGCTAAGCATGCAGCACAGTCTGGATTTGGATCACATGGATCATCCTTATCCGTTCCTGCAAGCATCTCGTCTATGTCGCTGTATCCATCGCCATCACTATCACGAGGAGCTGCTCCTCCTCTTCTCCCACCGACGTAATGTCTCAGAATTTCTACTGTTGCTGTATCCATATTCCCATTTCCATCATCTGCTTCCAGCGTATAGGTTCCAGCTACTGCATACGTTGTGTCAAGGATTGCACTAAATATACCTTGATCAGGGGTTGGCCATTCAACCCCCGCAAGAACCGCAGGCAAGTCCGCAGGTCCTGCAAATGTGGAAATCGTGATTGTCGTTTCAGGCATTCTGTTTGTTGCTCCGCTTATTTCCAATGGCTCTCCTACCGCTACCGCCTCAATTGGGTTTAACCTAACATAAGGCGACTCGACCTCGAATGTAAACTCCACAAGTAAATCATCGCTTCCTGCTACGTAAACCGTGTGATCCTTGAGTAATGCCACGATTTGATCCTGACTTTTGCCCGCAAACCAAGCCGTAGGAATGTCCGCTAACTCACCAGCTCTAATACCTAAGTCTCCATACTCTGCATCATGCCCTGGTGAAAAGACCATTGTTTTCCATGTGCCTAAGTATAAACCTTCTGTCATTACTATATCTTCGCTGAATTCATCATCGGTTACAGAACTCGTCATTATCTCAAGTCCATTTAAAATGTCTAAGCCAGGATCCACGAGCGGATATCCGTTGGGGCCTATAAGAACTATATCCACATCATCCACACCTGTTGCGATTCCTTCTATTGTATAGTTGTCACTTTCTGCAGTTACATTCCTTAGTTGTTCTGCGGTAAGTCCTGGTTCAACTAACCGTATACTTGTCTTTCCATCCTCGTCTATACCCTCATAGTCTGCTGGGTCATCTGAACTCACATCGCAATCAATATAAACATCAATCGTGTACGTACCGCTTGTCAATCCTGTTGTATCCCATTTCACTTCAAATTCATTGTACTCATCTACGGGCTCATCGTCAAAATACCCTATGTCTCCATCTTCTATAAGTATGTCAACTCTGTCGCCTGCGCTAATTGTCCCTTTAATCTTAACTTCTTTTCCAATTATTACAGTACATGGCACATCAAAGATAACTGCCTTCTCGGAAACGGTGATATCAACAGTGTCATAGTCGCCATCACGCGGACCACCTTGAACGGTTACCTTTATCGTATAGGTTCCAGTATCGTTGAATTCGACTGCATACTTCCTAACGCCGTCTACATCAATCGTGTCATTGAACCAATTTCCGTGAAAATTTTCCCCTATTGGTGTGTCATCTACACCTTCTTTGAATATCACATGTGGACTTAAAGGTGAAGATTCAACTTTTATTTCGTCGCCTGGCACACCTGTTACAATGAGTTTTACCATCTCAAACTCAACACAACTCGTCGTATCTGCGTCAATTGCAGGTGTGGCTAACGTTAACGTTGTATCGCCTGTGACATTACCTGTTATATCCCCCTCCAGTGAAAAAGCTCCCCATGTTCCTGAAAACTCAGAATTAGCTATTTGCTCTGCTGTTTCAGCTACAACGATATATGTTACAGTTGTCTCGTTTGCAAACTCTATCGTAAGCTCGTTTTTCGCTTTATTGTATCTGTAATCTACCTGAACCCCATCACTACCCGTTGCACTCCCTTCAATAAATCTAAAATCATCTGGAAGTATTTCCGTGACAGAACCTGCTCCAAAAAAAAATCCGGATTGATTCAAAGTCACACAAATATCCTCTTTTGGACTGACTGGTGTATCTGGAAGGTCTCTTGTTACCGATACTGATGTGGCATTGAATGGCGACCCGTCGATGTTTCCCTGCTCAGCGCTTTTCCAATTATAGTTATCTGCCGCTACATTTGCTCCCGCTGTCAAACAAAAAGCACACACCACAACCATCAAAGTCACAATTAAAGCCCAAATCTTTATCTCTTTATCGCCTTTTTTCATCTTAAATTCAGCGCATTTAAGAAGGAAAGAGATATTAATAAAACTTTCGATTTTTTGGCTGAGTTGTGGGTAAGAGCAGTTTAGTCAAAACCATTTTTTTCTTTTTCCAAAGGTTTTACTCAAAATCTGGCAACGCCGAACAAGCCCGACAACGTACACACCCAGCCTTGTTCTTCCTCCAGCTTATCCCTCCGCCATGCAATATCCCCGCCACCGCTTCATATATACGACACATCCTATCCGGGCTTGGAGGCTTCTCGTTTTCGAGCAGCGACCCCGGAATAGGACGAAGAGGCACGATAAAAGGATAAACGCCAAGCTCGGCTAACAGCTCGCTACCTTCTATGATAGATTCATCGCTCTCACCCAGTCCTGCAATTACATAACTGCTGACCTGACTATCTCCAAAAATATCCACACTTCGTTTCCACGCATCTACATAATGCTGAAACGGTATCTCTACTTTGCATAAAGCCACTTCTTTCAGCACTTCTCTATCAAAGCTCTCCACATGTATGCCCACGGTATCCACTGAATCGTAAAGGACATCTATCATGCTGAGCTCCTTCGGAGGTTCAAATTGAGCATGAATAGGCAACCCAGTTGCTTCTTTTATCGCTCTCGCAGTTTCCGCAAGGTAATTTATACCCTTGTCGGGAGTGGGTGTTGTGCCTGTGGTAAGCGTTACATGCGTTACATGGTCTAATTTTTTCGCTGCAATCGCTACTTCAGCAAGCTGTTCCGGCTTTTTTCTCGCTATTGTCGCACCACTTTTCAGCGACAGTTCGATTGCACAGAACTTACACCGCTTCGGCGTGTTCCAATAAACACAGTTTTGTATCGTGGTAGTAGCTAAGCAATCCGCTCCGTGCAGAAGTGCGATTTTATTGTAAGGCATGCCATCTTTAGTCATAAGCTCTTGAAACTTTGCACGCGGGAATCTCACTTCAGCAATTCTTTCACCGTTTCTTTTTATTACATATCTACCATTTTCGGCATCAACGCTATAAGGCGAGTGAGAAACAAACCAGCTCTGCGTTGGAACATTCGCTACCGTGTTACCAAAAAGAAACATCCCACCGGCAGCAGGACCCGCACCCGCTTTCCTGCCTTTATCTACACCCGGCACTCTCGCACCCAAACTCAATAATTCGACTTTTAAATCCTTAGTCTCCACTGCCATCTTTTCCTTTTACCTACCAATTTGCTTATCTCATCGCTTGTTACCATCCCGATAACTCTTCTATTCTCATCCACGACTGGTAACGCAGAGATGTTATATCTCTCCAACTTTCTTATTACCAACTCCAGAGGCTCTTCAGAATCCGCTGTTATCACTTTTCTTGTCATTATCTCCGCCAATCCCTCGTGTCGCATCGCCACTGCCGTTGATATATCCCAGGCTGTTACTATCCCCGCAAGTTTGCTCTCTTCTGATAGAACCGGAATATGCGTGATTTGGGTCTCCATTATCAATTTCGCTGCTTCTGCTATACTCGCCCTTTCGTTTATCGTCTTCACTTCTCTTAGCATCATGTCCTTCACCAGAGGCAGCTCCTTCGTCTGTTTCATCGGCTTGAACGCTGTATCCCCTGGCAATCTCTCCACCAGCTGCGATAGGAAAAATTTACCCCCTTCTATTCTACTCTTCAACTCCTCTGCAACTTTATTCGCCATGAAAAAACTGGAAAGAGGCGATGTTGGTACTTCCTTACCTTCTATTTCTACCATCCCCGATTTTAACTCCTCGTATGTAACTTTTCTCAATACGGGGCGCGCTCTCCTGTCAATACCATAATCAAACACTTCTGTTACAATATCCGCATCACTTATTCCTGTTTTCTTCGCTATTCTTTCATTCAACACCGGTATCGGTATTCCAATGCCAACATACAGGGTTGCACCATACCCGTAGAAAGTAGCACCTTTAAGGAATTCAACACTCATCTCCTTCAGGTTACCGGTGACCATCAATGTTCCAAAGCCGTTAACAGGGTCGTGTTGCGTTCCCATTCCTACTACATAGCCCCCCGCACCGCAAAGGAAAATCCTCGTTCCAACTCCTATGGTCTCGTAATCAGGGTCGTTAGAAAGAGGAGAAAGAGCTCCAGCACAGGAATAATTCGCATTTCGGTAATTCGGAAGCAGCGTACCCATATAGGTGTATAATGTCCTGTCTGTGGAGTTTGTGGCAACGCCATATCTTTGAGATGTATTCCTCGGGTTTAACATCACCACCTGATTTAAATCTTCGAGCGTAATTGTTGTTTCTATCTCTTTACGGGGGTAGCAATCCGTGCCGTAGCCGATAGCCTTTATCTCTATTGGTTTACCAGCCACTAAATCCTCTATTACATGCCCACCACCGTATTGCGTTCCTTTATCTTCTGATGGCTGTGTTGCTCCAATGTAAGTATCTACCGCTGCAAGTCCGGTATACGCCTCTACATCGTTAAGCCATACACGCTGCATTTTTATCGGTGGGTCAGCATGACCAAAGTTGATGAACACACCTGAAGAACACATGGGACCAAAAGTTCCGGTGGTGACAACATCCACTTCCTTTGCCGCTTCTTCCGCACCCAATTCGCTCACTATCTCGCTCATTCTATCCGCTGTCACTACACAGACGCTGCCATCTCCGATTTTTTCGTTTATCTCTCCTATGCTTTTCTCTGTCTTATTTCCCATAATATATTTTCCTCACGGGCCACGATATTTCAATCCCTTCTTTATCGTATCGCCCTTTCAACGCTTTTATAAACTCGTGCATCACAACGTATTTAGCCACGGGTTCCTCCACACGCAAAATAATCGAGAAATTTATGTTTGAGTCGCCAAAAGTGTGGTACCTGATGAACGGTTCAAAGGTTTTAATCGCTCCCGGGACAGTTTCCTGTATCTTCTTCGCTACATCAATCGTGACCCGCTCCACTTTTTCCAAATCCGACCCGTAAGCAACGCCACATTGAACTACCGCTGCCATCTCCAGCACTGGCAGCGAATTATTTACGATTACACTCTCCGCGAGTTTTGAATTTGGAACAATGACAAGTGTATTCGGCAGGGTTCTCACCCTCGTGGACCGCCAGCCAATATCTTCTACAAACCCCGAAGTACCTCCTTCTATCTGTATATAATCTCCAACATTTATCGGTTGGTCAGAAATAATATGTAATCCCGCGAAGAGGTTCGAAAGCGTGTTTTGTAGAGCCAGCGCAACAACTAAACCCCCCAACCCAAAAGCAGCAAATAAAGGTTTTATTTCTACATTGAAATAGTCCAGAACCATTAAAAAGGCCATTAAATAGATAACAACCGCAACTACGTTACCCATCAATTTCGGCATCTTTTCATATTTCTTCTGCACCTTCAGCCACCGACTTATCAGAACGCCCAAAATCCGGGATATGATCAAAGCCAGCAACAACACCGCACCAACAAAAAATATATCAGCTATCTTCGCGGAATAGGGTGCGAGGAACGATAGAGATTTCAATGCGAAATAAAAACCAGCAAAAATGATAAAAATACACAACGGTTTTGTAATTATTTTCAATATGATATCATCAATATCGCTCTTTGTTCGAGCGGCAATTCCTCTGACATATTTCACCAGGATAAAATGAACTATTTTGGTGAGAATAGCGAAGATTGCCAGAATCAAGACGAAGAGAAAATATTCATTTTGAATCAAACTTTCTATTCCTATTCCTATTGCAACCATGTTTTTGTGTTTGGTTACAATGCCTTAAAAACCTTTTATATACTCTTAGCAAGATTAAGTCTTAACGATAGATAACATGGTAGAAGAGCTTGGCAGTGTAATAGGAAAAGGGTTCGAAACGTGGAAGAAGAACCTGAATATCTGCCTTCCTTTTGTGTTTAGTCTGATACTAACATCCATGGTGGCAATTATAATCATAGGTGGTGCCCTACTGGCGACGGTCCCCTCTTTGCCTTCTTTGATACCATATTTCACCAAACCTGATGAAATACCACCTGAACTTATCCCACAACTTCTTTCCCAATTCATTCAAAACATAGACATAATTATAGCCGCTGTCATCATTGCCGTGATTTTAGTGTTGCTAATAAGTGCATTTTTCACTGCCGGCGCGATTGGCATGGCGAAAGAGGCGACGGAAAAGGGTAGAACAGGTCTGTCAGACATGACAGAATACGGTAGAAGGAAATTCATTAGTTTGCTCTTTGCCAACCTCATCGTTGGTTTAATTGCGCTTGCAGGTGTTGTATTCTTAATTCCAGGCGTGTTATACATCCTTCCATATATAACAACGTTTTCAGAACTGCCACCTGAAGTGATATTGCATGCATTAGCAATTTTTGGATTAGGATTTTTGATTATGTTTATCTATGCATTATTAATCAGCATAATGTTCGCCCTTCCGCCGTATGCGGTTGTTATAGACGATCTTGGTGCAGTGGAAGGCGTTAAAAGAGGTCTTAAGTTCTTCCTGTCACACAAACTCGATGTGTTTTTACTCTGGCTCGTTGTGCTTGTGATGGGAGGAGTTGTTGGTTTTGTTACCGGTTCTATACCTTCTATCGGACAGTTGATAAGCATGGCTGTATCTGTTATTGTTATTCAACCTTTAACCGTTATATGGTGGAGCAGATTGTATTTGAGCATTCATTCTCCCGAAGTCGCATATATCTCATAAGGCATTATCTTCTTATTTACCTTCTTCTTTCCTCTCAACTTACTTACGAGGTCGGCGGCTTTCTCCTTCTTCTCGCGCTTCTTCAACCGCTCCATTATGCCCGCCATCTCTTTCTCCTTCTCTGCACCGCCGTATTCCTTCTCTTCCTCTTTTACATACCCCCCTTCGTCTTCTATTTCCTCCTCTTCCTCCTCCATCCCTTCAAAAACCATTGCATCCACACCCACTTTAACTCAACCCCCTTACACTTTTTTAATAGTTCTTTGATAAAACTTTCTTTTTAAGAAAGTTTTCCATTTTCTTTTAGTAAAGCTTTTCTTTCTAAGAAAAAGTTTTTACTAATAAATCACCTTATCTGGATATAACCTTTTCGCCGCTGATAAAACTTCTTCTATTTCTCTTCCCTCTATCATTTCCGCGCCTATTTCTGCCTTATTCAGCATAAACGGCTCGTCCAGCATTATTTTCGCCTCATCGAGCACCATCGTTGACCAGCTAACACTTCTCACATGCGACCCATACCATCTCAACATCTCAGCCTTGAAAAATTCCCTCGTCTGCTCCGGTGCATTACTCAGCGCATATTTTACTCTATCTGGTAGAGAAGACCAATCAACTTCTGGCAATTCTTTCTTTGCGAATGCCTGCGACTCCTTCGGATTGAAAAGACAACTGCCCTTTATACTTTCCTCTCCATCATCGAGGTAATACATCACACTTTCATCCAGCAATGCATACTGGTTACAGATGCTTATTCCCTCAGAGGCGCTTTTCGGCTTGTAATTCACAAGCAATGCCAATTTCGTCACCCAGTCTATCCCATCCACATATTTTTCGAGGTGCCGAGCTTCCAACTTCTCTATCACTTCCTTTAAACCTTTCCACCCTATTTTATCCCATTTCCCTTCTCCACCCCTCTCTTTATACATCTTCTCTATTCCTTCGAGATAAAACTGTAAAACGGATACCGCATCTATCCTCTTGCCGTTCTTCAATTTTATCTTCCACTCGCATTCCTGCGTATCCAATGATATTTTCTTGAATGCCCTCACCGGGTCGTCTATCTCCGGTGCATTGTCCAGAAAACCCAATTCAAATGCACAAATTACCATTGCTTGCGCGATATCACGCAAGAAAATTGCGTATTCGGAACGAAGCGCCTCATAATGTATGTCGTGTAGTCGCCAGTATTGATGTGCGGCATGAGGCTGGTCTCTTGTGTTCAGGATGCCTCTACCCACAGTAGTGGAAAGAGAAGACTTCTGAACAACAAACATCGCTCTTGGCGAAATAACGAACTTCACTCCTTCTTTACCAATGGTATCCCCGGAAACAACATCTCCAGACCCTGTAAACAATATTCTTGTAACAACCCAGGGTATTAGCGCTTTTTCTACGCGACTCCAATCCTCACACGCTTCCCTTTTTGTTATTATATTCCCATGCGTAGCGTATGTATTGGTCTTTACTTTTTTCCCTTTTCCTATGTGTATGCCACTGCCAGCAGCAGCAGCACCAGCGCGACTGAAAAAATTGGCGACATTATTTTTATGAATAACTACTCTTTTCTTTAAAGCCAGACTCGCCTCCCTTGACCCCACAAAAGCATATATCTCTGATACTTTATCGTATGCCACGGCATCAAAAGGGTTATTGTAAGAAGGCGTTGATATCTCAAGATGTCCCATATCGTTATAAATCCGGCAGCCGTTATCTCCGTATGAAGACGCTATTCTCGATTCATTCGCTTCCTGCGATATTTCGGTAGTGGTGTCCCACTTCACATCCCTTGAAAATTTTCTTCTTTTTAAACCTTGAATCGCAGCGTTAACGAGCAAAGAAGGATTTGAAGTCGCTTTTGCACTCACCGGATATTCCTGCTCTACTCCTCTTATCTTATTTCCTGTTCTTGTTCTTGTTCCTGTTCCTGTCCCTCCATCCTTCTTCCTCTCGTTCATTATCCTTTATCATGAATGTTATTTGTTTAGCTCTTTTAATTTTAATAACCACAAGATTACACAACACTTTTTCTTTTTTACAAAACACTTTCTTTTAGAAAAAGAACCTGTGCTAAGAAAATAATTCTTTTGGTAAAGCTTTTCTTTCTAAGAAAAGGTTTCTTGTGAAATCTGTGGTTTTAAATTCTATCTCGCTATCTCTTCTTCCTCTTCCTCTTCCTTCCCTCTCTTCTCCGCCCTGCTTATCTCTTCTACCTGCTCCTTTATCCTGTCCTCATCCCATCCATCCAGTTCATCAAATCTATAAGTTTTGTTATTAGAATACAGCAAATAGTCCAAATAAGGATTCCTGACTATTCTATTCCTTATTTCTCTGCTTATCTCCTCCTCCCAGCCCCTTATGTCTTCTTCCTCCGCCAGAAGTCGCACGAGAACCTGCCTCGTCGCCTCGCCTCTCCTCCTTTCACGCAAAAACACCACTACCGCGCTTGGCATTCTCGCAAGTTCCGGATACCTTTCAAATAGCCTCGAATATTCCTCTCCACTTGGTCTACCCATATCTATCTTTATCTTTGGCTCCCGGTTTATCGTTATCTTATTCCAGCTCAGTGCTGCGTTCTCGAATTCTGATGCGAGTCTTACCCTCAGCTCAGCTCTTGAATTCTTCGGTGGAAATAACAACGCTTCTCCTATCTCCTCTTCCGTTAGTACTCGCTCCACCCCTATCCTATCCGCTACTCTCTCGTATAAGTCATAATCACAGAGATTGGTGAAATCAAATGAAGCCGCTATCTCTTTCTCCACACGCTCATCCATCATGTAGATGCTCCGGTAATCAAATTTCCCCTTCGATGTGTATTCATAGTCATAATCGTCTATCTCGTTCTTTATCACCCATAACTTCATCACCCATTCCAAACGCCGCACCACGTATGGGTCTTCAAGCAATCCCTGCCCGAACTTATCACAAAGCCTCTTGAACGTATCCAAAACGTATTTGTCCCAGTAAGACGTCTCTCGTTCCTCAAATAACTCCTCTATCACCGCAAGATAATGACTCATAAGATAATCAATCGCTAACTCAGTCCTCCCATTCATTAACTTTATCCGCCAATCACCTTCTGTATTCGCCGAAATATCTTTAAATGTTTGAAGCGGATTCCAGATGTCCTCTACATGCGAGAGCTTCCCGGTTTCTATTGCATCCAATACATACGAGGTGAGCGCATTATTGAGCAGCCGTGTAACCTCTGAGCGAACTCCCTCACCTGATGTAACATGCACACGATATTTATCCTTTGTACTCAACGGCTCGTCACGTGTAGATAATATTGGCCACTGCGAAGGGGACTCAGTGAGAACCCGCTTCGAAACCATCGCTTTCGGTGAAATCACATATCTTATCCCTTCTTTCTCTGCTATAAAGCCGCCAGCGCCAAAGAATATCTTCCGAAGCACCAAAAACGGTATGAGTAAATTCTCTTTACCTACAAATTTCTTCCTCTCTACTATATAAGATTCGTGTGTGCCCCTGCTATACCTCTTGTCTATCTCCACATTTGCTTTCCAGCATTGGATGTATGCAGGTTTATTCCCTCTTTTCCTCAACTTTTCCCGGTATCTCTCATTTGCTTTCTCTACCCCTATCTGCATGTACAACTCCGCCGCTTTATCATATTTCAGCACCTCGAAGGCGTTTCTGCATTCAGGCGTGGCTATCTCTAAGTGACCACCAGTGCAGATGTAAATCCGAGAGCCATTTCTCAAAAAGCCATCATTCCTCCTCCGTAACTTCGAGCATATTGCATCCGTTCCGTCAAAAAAAGTATAATTCTCAAGTGCATGAATCACTTCATCTACATGATAAAATCTCGCATACCTGTACAAGCCGGGCGATTCCGAACTTATGCCCACTCTAAATTCGTGCTCCACCCCTTGCCATTTGTTCAAATCCCCCCTTCCCATTTTTTTCTTTTGGTTAAGCTTTTCTTTCTAAGAAAAGGTTTTTTAAAAATGCATTCCTGTATCTTCTTCTGGAATTCCCTCAAACCCTGATGCTAATATCTCCTCTGCTCTTCTCTGCACAAACTTGTCAAAACCCTCTTTCAGGTGTCTCATGTTCACTCCTATCTCCTCTATGCGTTTGTACCGCTTCTGCAGCTCTTCCGTCTTGCTTCCAGCATCTAATATCTCTGCGATTCCTTCTTTATCCCACATGCTCCTCATATCCTCGTTGCTGATAACTCCTTTTTTCAACATCAGCAATGTTCTCTCCTCCAATGCCTTATCCCTTGCATAATGGAATATCTGCGCTATGAACCTCCCTGTTATCGTATCCGCCCTCTTTATCCTTCCTATTTCTGTCTCAACATACTTATCGCTGTACATGTAGCCGACAATCTCTTTCACCAGATGCAAACGCGCTTCTTCTTCTCCTCCTTTTTCCTTTATCAAGTAGTGGTCAACAGGAATCGTTTTAGCATATAGGGAGGCAATGGAATACACAGCTTCCTTACCAGGCTTTGGAACCTCAATTATCTTATCAAATCTCGCTCGGAATGCAGAATCTATAAGATACAACCTGTTCGTTGCTCCTATCACCGTAAGGTGTGGATGCAGAGCATGGAAACCTTCCAACAGGTCCAGTAGTTGCCCGGTGACTCTCTCAGGCGCTCCGGAAGAGCCAGTGTACATGCCCCTTTCCTGTGCTAACGCATCTATCTCGTCAAAGAAGATTACACCATAGTCGTTTTCCCCTTCCTCTAATTTAGCGTTCGCAGCCTCGAACACCATTCTTACATTCTTCTCTGATTCGCCAAGCCACATGCTGAAAAGCTCTCCAGCGCCGACCTTTACGAATTCACAATTTGGTAATGCCGATGCTAACGCTTTTGCACACATCGTTTTCCCGCATCCTGGCGGACCATACATCAGTATCCTCCTCGAGCATTCTCCATATTTTGTGTAATCATCAGGATTTATCATCGGAAGAATAATGCTCTTTATCAATTCCTGTTTTATCTCCTTTAAACCACCAATGTCATTAAAACTCACCCCAGGATTCTTTGTGACTTCATAGCGGGAGATTTCCTTCGCCTTGTAACTCTTCTTTATGTCAAACGTGCCGGGAAGAAGCCCTACCTTCATCCCCTCTTTTACCATTTCCTTTTCTTCTTCTCTCAGCCTTTTATATATTCTACCACGCCCCTTCCCAGTTGATATTTCTCCAACCCATCCATCGTCGTCCTTCCTTAACTCTTCTATCTCCCCCACTTCTAAATCCACCATCCTGTCATAAACCTTCGTGATGCCTATGGTAAATCCACTGGGGTTATTCCTGTCGGGGATGCGTCCTATGAAGACATATATACCCTCTTTCAGCTCCTCTATTTCTTTCTCTGTAAGCGTGCCGTAAGGTAAAGCCTTTAATGCACCATTCAAATTCACAATGGCACCTTCTCCCGTCTTCTCCACCACGAATCCGCAGTCCAAAGGCGGCGACCTCGATTTTGACACAAGTTTCTCCAAATCCGCTTTATACGCTTCTGTCTCCTCGTATTTCCTCATCAACCGCCTGTAGTCACTCTCTAACCGTTCATACTCGTATCTTGGAATATAGTCCTCTCTTTCTTCCATCTTCAATCCCCATTAAATTATAAGAATTGATTTTATAAAAATGCAATGCCTCGCCATTGTTTTTATATAATTATATTTATAATATATAGAGAAGCAAATCCCAATGACAAATACTACCAAATCCCAAGTAAATCCCAATTTCCAAATCCCAAGAAAGAGAAAATAAAACAAAAAGAAGGCGAGGTTGGTAGTATTGGTATATATTTGGATTTGGGATTTCAGGGTAAAGTGGGAGAAATGGAATGAAAGAGGAGAAGAGAAAAATACAGCTCACGGGTGGCTCTACACTCACCATATCGCTGCCTATAAAATGGGCGAGAGAAGCTGGGATAAAGCAAGGCGACGAACTCTCTTTAATTCAACGTAGTGATAACTCGCTTGTCATAACGCCGGAGAAGAAGGGAGGAGAGCAGATAAAATCCGCTGAGCTCGAACTCTCAGAGAAAGAAAGCTTTGAGGACAACTTCCGGTATCTTATCGCTCATTACCTGGTTGGGTACGATGTCGTGAAGCTTTTATCACCCAACGGTTTCGAGGCTGAAGAAAGGAAAAGGATAAAGGAGGAAGTGAGGAAGAGGCTGATAGGCATGGAGATTGTTGGTGAGTCGTCAAAGGAAATAGTACTCCAAAGCTTTTTGAAATATGAGGATTTTACACTACGCGATGCGATACGGAGCATGTCTGAGATAATATTGTCAATGCATGGGGATGCGATTTCCGCACTTGAAAAAGGTGACCCGAACCTTGCGGCGGATGTTAT
Source organism: Candidatus Methanophagales archaeon (assembly GCA_023131215.1). Lineage (GTDB taxonomy): Archaea > Halobacteriota > Syntropharchaeia > Alkanophagales > Methanospirareceae > JAGXOS01. The sequence continues at coordinate 18,433 of JAGLZV010000088.1, forward strand.
AGAGCGTGATAACGAGATAGACCGATTTTATTTGCTTATCGTAAGGCAGCTAAAGGCTGCGATGAGCGACCCCGAGCTTGCAAAGAAGATAGGTGTGAGCAGGCAGCGTGATAGCCTGGGATACAGGATAATAGTGAAGAGCATGGAGAGAATAGGCGACCATGTAGAGAATATAGCGAAGAATTCCATGCTAATGAATCTGAAAAGTCCTGTATCTGGACCTGTATTGGGAGTTAAAAGCTTAGAGGATATAAAAGAAATCGGCTTTCGCGCTGAAAACATCTTCACCAAGACTCTGGCTTCCTTATCGAATATGAATATGAAAGAGGCGAATGAAACGATAAGGGATGCGAATGCGCTGATAGATAAATTAGAGGAGATAAATGAGCGAGTTCTGGCAGAAGAGCTGAGTATTACAGATAAAATACACGTTCTTTCTATCCTGGAGAGTTTGGGAAGAATAGCGAAGTATTGCACCGATATAGCAGAGGTAACGATAAATATGGGGACAAGAATATCGGGGGAATTGGAGTTTTAAAAAATGTTAGGTAAGTTAAGCAGTTCACTGAAGGAAACGATCCGAAAGATAGCGATGGCAAAGAGGATAGACAAGCGAACGGTTGATGAGCTCGTGCGAGACATTCAGCGGGCGTTGATACAGGCGGATGTTAAGATTTCATTGGTGAAGGAACTTTCGGGTCGCATAAGGGAACGTGCTTTGAAGGAGAAGATAGTGTTAAATCCGAGAGAGCATGTGATTAAGGTAGTATATGAGGAGTTGATAAACATCATAGGTAAGGGTGTGGAAGTTCCTTTAGCGGCGCAGAAAATAATGATGGTGGGCTTACATGGCTCAGGGAAAACTTCTTCGTGTGCGAAACTTGCGAGATATTTTCAAAAGAAGGGTTTAAAGCCCGCAGTTATCTGTGCTGATGTGTATAGGCCAGCAGCGTCCGACCAGCTAAGGCAATTGTGCGATAAAATAGGCGTTTCCTTTTACGATGGTGCGAATCTACCAGATAGGAAAAAAAATGTGATGGGCATAGTGAAATCAGGTGTAAAAGAATTCGAGAAGTATGATGTCGAGATAATAGACACTGCAGGGAGGCATGCACTGGAGGAAGATATGATAGAGGAGATAAGAGATATAGAAAAGACAATAAAGCCGGAACAGCGATTTCTCATTCTGGATGCGAGCATAGGGCAGCAAGCATCGGTGCAGGCTAAGGCTTTTGACGATGCAATTGGAATTACCGGCATAATTATAACCAAAATGGACGGAACTGCGAAGGGTGGTGGGGCGCTTTCTGCGGTATCTGAGACGAATTCAGGAGTCGCGTTTATAGGCACTGGAGAGAAGGTAGATGATTTTGAGAAGTTTGAGTCTGACTCATTCATTTCACGCTTGCTCGGGATGGGCGACATAAAGAGTTTGATAGAGATGGCGGAGGAGAGTTTAAAGCCAGAGGATGTGGATGTTGACTTCTTGAAGGGCAAATTCACGTTAAATGATTTGTATAAGCAGTTAGAAGCGTTGAAAAAGATGGGACCGATGAAGAAATTAATTCAGATGCTGCCTTTAGGCGGACTTGGCATCGATTTTGATGACCAGATGTATCAAATTACGGAGGATAAACTGAAAACATTCAAAGTGATGATGGATTCGATGACGGAGGAGGAACTGAACGAGCCGAAAATAATAGGCGGGTCGAGGCTGAAAAGAATAGCAAGGGGTTCTGGGACGACAACTGCGGAGGTAAACGAGCTGGTAAAATATCACAGGATGATGCAAAAGATGATAAAAAGTCTGACCTCGGGAAGAGGAAGGGGGAAAATACCGATGATGAAAGGGATGCCGCCGATGGGTAAAATGATGAAGAGGCTGAAATAATTTTTCAATTTGCATTTTGCATTAATTTACTATAATACCTTCACATCCCCAACTTTTATCCCCCCTTCCTTTTCTGTAACTTCACCCACGATTTTACCCTTCGTTATACGAATTGCTTCATGCTCCTCGCTCTCTGGAATGATCACCGCGAAGCCCATACCCATGTTGAACGTCTTATACATCTCTTCATCTGTTATGTTACCGAGTTCCTGAACGAACTTGAAGATGGGGTCGGGCTCGAGAGGGTCGTGGATATCGAAGCCGAAGTCAGTGATTCTTCGCAATTTTAAGAAGCCACTGCCGGTTATATGCGCCAAACCATGCACTTCACACCGATTCAAGAGCTCTAAAACATCTGTGTAGATTCTCGTTGGCGTGAGCAACTCTTCTCCTATGCTTCTCGAAGGATCGTACATAAAAGGTTCAGTATAATCCAATCCTGCTCCTTCTATTACTTTCCTCGCAAGTGTTAGCCCATTGCTGTGTATTCCCGAACTTTTCATACCAAGAACCAGGTCGCCTACTTCTATTAGCTCGCCTCTTATCACTTTATCTTTCCTCACATAGCCAACACAAGTTCCAGAAAGGTCTAAATCGTTTACTACTTCTGGTAGTATCGCCGTTTCACCGCCAACGATATAAATATCAGCGATTTCCGCTCCTTCTTCCAAGCCCCGGCCTACTTCCGAGGCAATCCTCTCATCCGGCTTTTCCATCGCAAGATAATCAACAAACGCAATAGGCGTTGCTCCTACGCAGTAAACATCGTTTACGTTCATTGCAATGCAGTCTATACCGATGGTATCCCATTTGTTTAGCTTCGCGGCAATCAGGACTTTCGAGCCAACGCCGTCAGTGGAAATAGCAAGCAGATGTTGCGTATCAAAAGGGAGTTCAAAAAGACCAGAAAAACCTTTTAACTCTTTTTTCCTACTTATCGCCACTGATAGCGCTTTTACAACATCCTGTTCCTTTTTTATATCCACGCCCGCCTCTGCGTATGTCCATTGCATAGAAAAGAAAAAGTAGTCTCGATTAAGTTAAACTTTTTTAGGATTTAGGATTTTCTATGCCAGATCCCCTACTTTTCCTATATATGTACCATCCAACAAATACACTTCCATATCCTCTGAGCGAAGAAGCTTCGAGGCTATTGGTCCCAGAAGCCTTCTATTCTGCGAATTAAAAGTGACGCCACCACATATTTCGTTAAACGCAGGCATTATTATCACCCATGGGTCATTCCAGCCTTTTATCCTTAGCTCCGGGTATTGCTTCTTTACCGCTTCATAATCGCATTTAGCACGAATCCATACCGGTTTCATGCTCGTATAATGCGAGCTTGGACTTACAAGTCTTATCCGCGGATGATTGTGCCCAATCAGTATATATTTTGCGGAGAACAAATCTTGTGAGGGCCATGAATGTCCATGCGTGTATCCTACGCCGTCAAACAAGAATCCTCTCGTGCTTTTAATAGATACCTCGTGCTCTGGCTCTCTTTCTGTCGCTTTTGGCAGCAGTCTGTTTAAATGCCCATCATGGTTTCCTTTAACCACGTACACCGGTGCATACTCAGCCAGCTCGGCTAAGAAAAAAGGCACCTCTTTTCTATCCATCCACGATATTCTCGGCACGGCATGCTTCACATCACCCAATAAGACTATCACGTCAGGCTCAGCAGCTTTTACACACTTTATCGCTCTTTCCGACAATTTCTTCGTTTGACTGCCGATATTTATTCCTTTTTGTCTTAGCTCTGCTTCTATGCCTAAATGCAGGTCTGCAATCACTAAAGTTTTAAATTCGTTCTCTACCACCATTGCCGCTTTGTCTATCAACGGTTTTAGTGTGATGCTTATAGCAGCCATTATCGTTTTATGCTTTCTTTTATACCATGCCTTTTAAATAGGGCAATATATAAATATTATATTATGCCTGAGGAAAAAATAGAGAGGGTAAAGACGTATGTCGAAAGATTGGATAAGTATTTAGAAGGGGGGGTCCCGAAGGGAACTGTTTCGTTGATCTGTGGAACGGCTGGTTGCATGAAAAGCTCTCTGGTATACAGTATCTTGTATAACAATGCGAAGGAGAACAGAAAGGGGTTATACATAACTTTTGAGCAAGACATCAAGAGCTTGTTGCAGCACATGAAGAAGTTAAACATGGGACAATCAGAAAATTTACTCCTCGCAGATTATGATATGGTGGAGAGAAGAATAAGAGAAGAGATGAAAGAGAAAATGAAGTTTGAGCAGAATTGGATAAAGCTACTTGAAGGTTATGTAGAGGAGACGAAGGAAAAAGAAGGTTATGAGTTGTTGGTCATAGACTCACTTGATGCACTATATGCCCTAACAACGATTGAAAATCCTCGTAGGGAGCTACATCATTTTTTCAGGGTGTTAAGAGGAACAGGAGTGACGAGCTTTTTGGTTTCGGAAATGCAAAAAGATACAAGCACATATTCCAGATACGGTATCGAGGAGTTCCTTTCGGATGCGATAATACACCTGGATTATCAGAAGATGGGTCCTGCCACAGCCTCGATGGAACGTTTTATCAGCATTATAAAGATGAGAAGCACAAATCATAGCAGGCAATATTTCCCATTACTTCATAGCGGAGATAAATTCAGGATATACACGAAAGAGGA
>JAGLZV010000089.1 GCA_023131215.1 Candidatus Methanophagales archaeon
AAAGGTTTCTTGTGAACTCTCGTGGTTTAATATTTGCAATTTATTCCCGGAATGACTATAATATGCTTATGCCTCAAGGAATCTGGTCATAAGCATGAACCGTAATGCCATTATTTGTGATGAAATATGGTTTTATCTCCCTGGAATGTTCAACCCTGCGCATTTTTACGATTTCAATCGCCAATGTAACCTTTTGTAAATTGTCTGATCGAACATGGTGCAGCACGATTGCCCCACCCGCCACATACTCGACCAATCCAAATTTTGAAGCATATATATTAGCTTTATCAGCTCCACTTATCAACACAATCGTTGTTCCATTCTTTTCGATTGTGCGGCAAAGATTGAAAATTTGAGCTCGACGCTCTGATTCATCGTTAAACAACATCTCTAATAGTGTGATCGGGTCTATGACAACCCTTTTTGGCTTAAAAGATTCAATAAGGATGGGCAAATCACTCTGCATTCGTGTAAGTGATGCTTTGATGTCTGAAGCATCGAGTTTAATGAGCACGAATTTCTTTTCCTTGATGTATGGACGAAAATCCCATCCCATATTCGCCGCAGTTTGTATTAATTCCTCTTCACCTTCATCAAAACTGATGTAAATTCCTGATTCTCCTTTGATTAAACCATTATAGATAAATTGGAGTCCAAATATGGTTTTTCCTGTGCCAAAAGGACCTATAACAGCAATAGTTGCATTGATGGGGAAACCTCCTCCCAACATATCGTCCAATCCTTCGACTCCCGTGCTAATTCGTTCCAGTTCCATTGTTTATTATCTCCTTCCCATTATCCTTTGTATATTAGAAACCTCAAAGCCGGCATTGGGTGTAATCCTTATTTCAAACTTTGCGATATTGTCCGCCTCAAGCTGAGGAAGCAAGCCACGGAATTTCTTAACGTACATCGCTCTCTGCCTTTGAGCTGTCCCTATTTCACTCCATTCAAATATCAATACCCCATCAGCGCAGTCTGCAATTTCCTCCTGTCTCCCCCTCTCGAAGATATTCGCGGTAAGGAGTGCGTAAATGAGTCCATCCCATTCCTTAGATGCTCTTTGCAGCCCTTTCAGGAATGAGATCAAATCTTGCCACTTCATCATACCTGTGTACATCCTCATCAAATCTGTGAGTGAGTCTATTATTACAAGGTTATTCGGAGCTTTCTCAGCCAAAAAAGTCATAAGTGAACTTAATAAATTTTCCCCGCTGCCCAGCTCCCTGAGAGATTCAAAAGTAATTTTTTCTTCGGGGATCGAAATAAGAGAGGTTTTAAAATAGTCTTTAGAGAAATCTTTTATGATTAAGTTTTCCTTGATTACTTCGTAATATTCAGGAGCAAAAGAAAGAGAAATTTCTTTTAATATGTCCGCTTTTGATCTTGTAAGCGAAACGTAGCATATCGCATCCGGGATAGAGATGCCCGTGCCTTTTTCTGCTGGCAATGCTTTTGTTTTCAACAGTGATAGCATTATTGCGGAAGTAAAAGTAAATTCCGCGCTACCCGCACCAACTTCCCCGAGAAGCAGAATAAAAGAACCGGAGGGTAATCCACCTTTCATGACCAAATCTACGGAATCTATTCCGGTTGAGATTTTTTTGAATTCCATTTCAATCACCCTCTTTTATTTTTTTTATGCCGCAATTTTTGTAAGAAGTTTTGTTGTGGCCTCACCGATTCATCAATCAATCCAGCCATTTTTAGAGATAGCCGATTAAAAGCCTTACTTGCGGGGGTTCTTGGCTTATAGGTCACTACTGGTTCCTTTGCATCCATCGCTTTCAGCACATTTTTATCGTGCGGGACCTCTCCAAAGACCTCGACGCCTAAGGCTGTTCCAATCTCATCACTTTTTATCCCGCTTTTTCTTTGTTTGTTTATGAGTATGCCGCTAATTTTTGAGTCCAGCATTTTCAACGGCAATTTTCAGTTTGAGTGCGGTAGATAGTGAAGCAATATCCGGTGTTACTACCAGGAGCGTATCTTTCGCTGCCTTCAAAGGCAATAAGCTATACTTTGTCAGCCCCGTCGGATTATCAATTAAGATGAAATCGTAGGTTGGGAGTCGAGATATTGAATGATTTAACCTTTCCAAATCAGATCTTAAAAAACCCTGCAGTGAGGACCCACAAGGGATCACATGCACACCATAAGAAGACTTATGAATTGCCTCTCGTATTTCTGCTTTACCACTAAGAACTTCTTGTAGCGTGACTGGTGTTTCTTTCAATCTAAAAAACAATTCTAGATTACCCATTGCAATGTCTGCATCTACGATTAACGTGCTTTTGCCCAGACGAGAGAGTGCAATACCAAGGTTTGCGACAATAGTTGTTTTTCCTACTCCACCTTTTCCAGAGACGATACCATAGATTTCTGCCATTTGTTCTTAACCCATCTCTTTTATATTATATAAAAGATACGTATATACTTATAAATACCGCTTCATTTAAAGGGAGGGATAAATAGATTATGGAGGGGACGAAACATTTGGCTAATAAAGAAGGCACCGAAGATGAAGAAGATTTGCTGCGTGTATTAGAACCGGATGCAGTATTGAAGGAACTGCTGCAGAAGCTTAGTGAAACTCAAGTTTTGGAGAGTAAAACAGGGATCGGGGAGTATAATTTGAAACCGCTGACCACTTTTGAAGGTGTCAGGGGGTATGAGGAAGTGGAAAGATATTGGGTGAGGGACCCATTTTCATTCGTTGTAATCTTATTCACCGAAAAAGATAATGAGTTTCTGTATCATGTTGTTGAACCGGCATTAACAGTGTTCGAGAGAGCGTTATTAGAGAAGATTTATGATGACCTGAGGGATATATTGATACTCGAAGAGATTCCTACGGAGGCAAAAAAGAGCGAGATATTGAAACAGAAGACAAAAAAGCTCGTCCAGGGATACAAGATACCACTCAGTCCCAGTTCGCTCGACAAAATCCTGTACTACACGGAGAGGAATTATATTGGGTATGGCTTTATAGACCCATTGCTGAAAGACCAGTCAATAGAAGATATCTCGTGTGATGGAGTAGATGTGCCAGTGTTTCTGTATCACAAGAAATATCAGAATATCAAGACAAATATAGTGATGGATGAGGACGAGTTAGATTTATTTGTGACCACGCTTGCGCAGAGATGTGGAAAACACCTTTCTGCGGGAAGACCAATGGTAAGTGCAACAATGCCAGAGGGTTCGAGATTGCAGGCAACGCTTGGGCGAGAGATTTCAGCGAGAGGCAGTTCTTTTTCAATCAGGAAGTTTAGCGAAAATCCTTTCACACCTGTGGAGCTCATAAGATTTGGAACCTTTTCGGTGGATATGCTGGTATATCTGTGGATGGCGATAGAGAATAATCGAAGTCTGATCTTTGCTGGTGGCACGGCATCCGGAAAAACATCCTCTTTAAATGCTGTGTCTCTATTTATCCCGCCCATATCAAAGATTATAACGATAGAAGATACCAGGGAGTTGACATTATACCATGAAAACTGGATTGCTTCTGTCACGAGGGAACCTTTCATCACGGGGGAGGACAGTGCAATTGACATGTATGAGCTTCTGCGTCAGGCACTGAGACAGAGACCCGAATATATAATAGTGGGTGAGATAAGAGGTGCAGAGGCTCTCACGCTCTTTCAGGCGATGTCAACCGGGCATACCACTTATTCGACGATGCATGCGGGCAATGTACAGGAAGTTGTGAGTAGATTGGAGAACGAGCCGATTAATGTACCAAGCGTTATGTTACAGGCGTTGGATATAATAAGTGTTCAGGCTTTATTATATGTTGGGAAGGAGAGGGTCAGGAGGACATATATTATAGTGGAGTTAACCGGGATAGACCCAAACACGGGGGATATTAGAATAAACGTGCTATTCAAATGGAATCCAGTAAATGATACATTCGAGAGGATAGGGGATTCACATGTTTTGAGGGAGATTATGAAACAGCGTGGATGGACGCTCACGGAATTGAATGCGGAGATGGAGAATAGAAAAAAGGTGCTTCAGTATTTAATTGAAAAAGATATACGATATTATATGGATATCGCAAGGATTGTACAGATGTACTATCAGAATCCGGACAGGGTGTTAAAAAATATTGCCGACGGTGTTTATATATGAGTTTGATTGATAAAATAGCTTATCCGCTATTTGGAAAGTGGGCGTGGAAGAATAAGGAGTATTATTATAGGTTGCAAAAGAGATTGCGAGGTGCTCATATAGCGCTACCTTTTGACAGATACGTATCCAATGCTATTTTTTATTCGATAATTGTAGGGTGTTTGGGTGCAGTTCTTGGGTATGGGGTTGCGAATTATGTGCTGGCTGTGAGTGCAACAACAATTGCGGGTGTACACGTATACGAAATACTGCTCAGGGTATTGATAATGTCTTGTTTGGGATTGATTTTTGGACAGATAATCTACCGCATCATCCTGTGGTATCCGTCTGCGGTTACGAATATAAGAAAAACCGGGATAAATGTTGACCTGCCGAATGCCGTCTCATTTATGTATGCCCTGAGCAAAGGAGGTATGAACCTGATTGATATTTTCAAGTCGTTAAGCGAGCACGCAGACATCTATGGCGAGGCAGCAAAAGAAATAACTGTAATCGTAAAGGACATAGAATTCTTTGGTCATGACTTGCAGACGGCACTCCGTAATATCAGTGGCACAACACCTTCTGAGAAGTTCAGAGACTTTGCAGAAGGTTTGATCTCCGTGATTGCCGCAGGGGGCAGCGTCGCCACCTATTTCTCCACAAAGTCTCACCAGTATCAGTCTGAAGCGACGCAGGAGCAGAAGACATTTTTAGAGATGCTCGGGATGATAGGTGAGATGTATGTAACCGCGCTCGTAGCAGGACCTCTGTTTCTAATTGTAACGGTAGTCGTGATGAGTATGATGGGTTCTGAGCAGACTTTGTTGTTAAATATAATTATCTATGCGGTCATACCTTTCGCTTCTCTGGGTTTTATCGTCCTGCTGGACACGATGTCGAAGTCGATTTCGGGGCGAGTATTTTATACCACTACTAAAGAACTCAAAGTATTTGAGAAGGCGCGAATTGAAGGTGGTGAAAGAGAAAGGGGTTTATTCAAAGCGATAAAGTGGCATATAAGGACGGAGAAATTGAAAGACTTCTTAAGAAACCCATTTAAATTGTTTTATGAAGAGCCAAAGCGAACCCTATATCTCAGCGTTCCCATTGCGCTGACCTATTTTTTCATAAAGGCATACCCCTATCTACAAGCGCTGACCTTCCACCTGGCAATGCCTACGTGGACGATTGCATCCAAGGGTATGCTCGATAATTGCATTGTATTTGCGGTGCTCATCTCACTAACGCCGTTTGCGATTTTTTACGAGATAAGAGAGAGGAGGGTAAAAAAGATAGAGGAGGCGATGCCGGATTTCCTGAGAGGACTTGCGAGTTCGCAGGAAGTTGGAATGACGTTAACAAGAGCAATAAAGATGGTGATGACATCGAATCTTGGGGTTCTCAGCTCGGAAGTGAGAAGGATATGGAGGGAGATTGAGTGGGGCAGTCCGGTGCGTGATGCGTTCATCAGATTCGAGAACAGGGTAAAAACGGGTTTCGTAGCGAGAACGGTAACGCTGATAACGAAGGCGAGCGAAGTGAGTGGTAACATAAAGGACGTGCTAAGTATAGCGGCAACCGATGCGCAAGTCACAAGGACGATGAAAGATGAGAGAAAGATGAACATGTTCATGTATGTGATTGTGGTATATATATCATTTGGAGTCTTCTTGCTCATCGTATATGTATTAGCAGCTACCTTCTTACCGCTAATGCCCTCTTCTGGTGCAGAAATGGGGGGCGGGGGTATGGGTATGGGAGGAGGAGGAATTGACGTTGACCTTTACACGAGATTGTTCTTCCATGCCGCTTTGATACAGGGTTTCTTCTCTGGCTTGATTGCAGGGCACATGGGAGAAGGGCATGTTTTTAGCGGGATAAAGCACGCGCTTATAATGATAACAATAACGTTTTTGGTGTTTACGGTATTCATTTAAAACTACAGATTACACGAGATTAACAAATGGCGATGCAAGATGCAGGATACAGGAGGGGAAATATGGTTTTTCCGACGTATAAGGATTTGGAAATATATCAATTAAGCCATGGGTTAGTGATTAAAATTCATAGGATAAGCCTTAGTATGCCTAAATTTGAATTATATGAAGAAGGGAGCCAATTGAGGAGAGCGGCTAAGTCCATTCCAGCCAATATCGTTGAGGGATTTGGTCGCCGGCGATACAAAAACGAATTTATCAGATTTCTTACATTTGCTTTGGCATCATGTGATGAAACAAAAGAGCATCTTAAAATTTTGTATGGGACAGGCTCACTCAAAGATAGTGATATTTTTGATAGCATCTTACAGAGATACGAGGAGCTGGGGCGAAAAATCCACAACTTCATCAAAGCTGTAGAGTCCGGTCATAAATCATAATCATGTATCATGTATCATGCATCATGGAAGAAAACCTGTGCTAAAAGTAAACCCTTTTAGAAAAAGCATTTTCGGAAAAAAAAGAAAAAATAAGTTCTTTTGGTAAAGCTTTTCTTTCTAAGAAAAGGTTTGTCAAGGTTGTTTTGTGCAGGCGAGGTTTAACTAATTAATGAATCTTAACTTCTTCTCTATCCTACATGTTGCATTCTCTCTGAGGGTTATCCTTTGTGCTTTGTGCTTACCCGTCTTGACGATGACATGAGGTTTAGAGATACTTCTCGCTTCCCCGACCAAAATGTCACCAACAATTGTATCTCCCTCCTTTGTATAGGCTCTCATTCGACCACCTCGAGCCTTTTTTCTTCTTTTAACTCTTCTGTAATCTTCCAAACAAGGTCGTAGTCCAATTCTAACGCATCAGCAACTTCATGTGGATATGCCTCTTTGTATGTTCTATAATAACTCAATACCTCGTTCTTCGCCTCTTTATAGTTAATATCACGCACCTTAATCACCTTTATGGCTCGCAGCTTATCCCTTATAGCCTCTCTTACAAAATCCGAAATACTGATATATATGCCCGCTTCTATTAGGTCCTGGATTTCTCTGATTTCTCTCTGCGTTAATTTAGTTCCAACCGCTTTGGTTTCTGTTTCTTCTACCGGCTTATTTCTTGCTATTGCAGATGCCATCTTGATTCATATATGGTTTGATATATATAATAAAATAACAAACCACGAGATTACACAAGAAAATAAATTATTTTTTCGACACAGATTAACGCAGATTAACACAGATGATAAAAATCAACCCGGTCAAACTTAAATTTAAATAAGTCCGCGTAAATCAGTGTAAATCCGTGTCTTTAATAGAAGGAAGTTATACTTTATATACAAAGATAAATCATAAAAGAAAAGTTTATTAAGAATAAATAATCTTGTGTAATCTGTGTAATCTTGTGGTTAGAAAAAAACCACAGATTACACGAGATTAACACAGAGGCAGAAGGGAAAATAATGAAAATGAAAAATAAAAAGAACGAGAACGAAAATAAACAATCTTGTGTAATCTGTGTAATCTGTGGTTGAAAAAAGGAAAGGAAAGATGCTGAAAGATGAAAGGGGGCAGATGAGCATTGATTTCTTAGCTGGACTTACTTTATTCATGCTGACATTGCTGTTTCTGGTGCTCTTCATCCCCGGGATGTTCGTGCCTTTTCAGTCCGAAACGATAGACCTCAGTTCAGTGGCTTATAGAACCTCTGTTATTCTGGTAGAAGACCCCGGCTGGTGGAATAAAACAGGAGCAGGCTATGGCGAGGATTGGGAAAACCAAAACGTAGAAAATGTCAGCAGGGTGGGTTTAGCGATTGACAAAGAGCATCCAAACATGCTCAATATGAGTAAGATTGACGTTTTTAATAATGATACACAAATTACGAATGCAAGTCTTACCCGTAAGCTCGGTTTATACAGGACCATTGGCGGTAATGAGATATATTATGGGTATAACATTAGGATAGAGGATTTAAATAAAAATCCCCTTGCGACGCGTGGTGACCCCATTCCAGAGTATGGAGATGTGTCGAGTATGAAACGGTTGGTGAAGGCTCAGACGGGTGGTTGTGCATATTTTGATGGTGAAGAGACCACACATCAACCTCCCGGAGAACAGGAGAAGATGTGGATAAATGTTACAGGCATACCAGAGAGGGATATAGTTTTTGAAATTACAAATTTTAATGTAAGTCCTCCTCCGCAACCAAAATTCCTAACAGCTGAGATGATTTTCCCCGCGGTAAATCCTTTGACAAGAGGGACGGACATAACCAACCCTGCTACGCATTATGTTGTTTGGAAAAAAACTAATACTACCGATTTTGTGATAGCCCCAACAGCTCCAGCTAATATTGGACTTAACAGAACTGATACCCTAAAGTTTGTCATAAAGAGAACTGTGTTTACCTCAACGGGGAGTAATACCCTTAGATTGAACTATGGAGGGATAGATTTTAAAGATGGTCCTCCAATAGAATATTATGACTATGTTAAACCCGTTTATACGTCCGCTAACCTAATAGTCAGGATATGGACATGAAAATGAAGCTACTAAAAGATGAAAGAGGACAATTGCACACGATAGAAGGTCTGGCAGCAGCAGTGTTAATGATTACCACCGTCTTCTTCGTGACGCAGGGCGTCACGGTCATTACGCCGCAGACGGGTTTATCGTTGGATGCACAGCTCAAGCAATCAGGTTCAGATGCATTGATGGTATTGGATACGGAAGACCCGAAAGATGGCATCTTGCTAAAGAAGTATGTGGCAGCCTGGAATGGCACAGAGGCAACCGTTGATAACCCTGTTCCAAAATCCATAGATGTTAACAGTTTTCAGTTTGGATATGCTGGTGGAAACGGCTTGAACCACACTCTTTCTGAGCTACTGCAGGAAGACGTGATGTATAACGTGGATTTTGTATATAAGAATGGTAGTTTTATGAACACATCGCACGTAATAATGAAAGGTTTTCCGCCAGATGATTCCATTGCGGTTTCACGGCTCGTTACGCTTCATCGTAATGAACTTAAATATGAATTATCTGAATTATTATCTAATTATTGGAAAGCTCGAATACCAGACGACGAAACAGACGTGAAAGTCGTGGAGGTCAGGTTGATACTATGGTACGTATGAATATGATAAAGAAGAAAACGAAAGAATTAAAATTAGTAAAGGATGAAAGAGGGCAGTGGATAATATCCGCGGGGTTCCTGGTATCAGTAAGTATCGTAATTCTTGCTTTATTATTGAATCAAGCGATGATGGGCGGGTATCAGTCTTCGGTGGCGATACTTGAGTTCCCAAAGCATGAAATCCGAGAGCTTGTGCAGGAGACGCATCGAGAGGTGACTATCGCGGCTATGAAGGCGAATAAAGAAGCGAGTATGGATGCAATAAACTTAACTTTCAATAGTACGATGTCAAACTACACTAACTCAGTCGAGCATCTTTATGCAGCTCACGGTCAGATGGCGTACGTGAACGTTAGCTCATTAACTTTTAATGATACAAAAATAGAAAAAGTAAACGTTACCATATTATTCAGCGATGGTGTAACCACCTGCACCTTCGACCCGGAGATAATAGAAATACCGCGTAACACCATGCACGTTGACAGTATTGACATGTGGTCGTTAGAATGGCCTCCTGCAAACTATACGATATTCACTAAAGCGAAAATAGTGGACGCAAGCAATGCGGCAGTTGCAACCGCAACGGTTTACCTTAACACGACGCTGCCAGATAGTACCAATGTAAGCAGTTCTCGCGTTACAGATGCTATAAATGGGACCGTATTGTTTTGGTACGGACTGACGGATACAACCGGAATATACACGTCAACGGTGACGGATGTTTCGCTTCTCGGATGGATATACGACCCGGCATCAAACGTGGAGACAAGCGATAGCATACAAGTACCATAAATGCAAATATTAAAAGGAGGTCTTTTTTTCTCCTTTATCCTGATGCAAGAATTGGCAATAATAGCGTGTTCACCGGTGGTGATGCTCATCATAAGTTTGAGAAGGCAAATTTATTCTTCTTCTTCCAGCCTGCTCAAAATTCTTGCATATCAAAAACGAGCATTTAAATCCTTGTGAAAAAGAAAAAGTGTTGTGTTAATCTTGTGAAATCACGTGGTTTTTTATCCCAACTATACAAAATACAAAAAGTTTATTTAAGCATCAGACAAATTGGAATTGAGGCGATAAAAAATGTTAGAGAGGGAGTATATTATAGAAAGGATAAAAAAGATGCCAGATGAGAATCTTAAAGAGGTTGCAGATTTCGTTGATTTTTTGGATGTGAAGAGAAGGAGATTAGTTGAAGAGGAGGAAAAGGAGGAGGGAGGCGATCCCTTTACCAAGGTAATAGGAATCTGTGAAGGTCCTTCTGACTTGGCGGAGAGGCATGATAAATATGTCTACGGATGAATCAGTATTTGTAGATACCTGGGCATGGTTAGCATTGTCAAACCGAAAAGATGCGCATCACAAGCTTGCAAAGAAGGAGTATGAAGAGATAAAAGCGGCAGGGTATAGAATGGTCACTTCGGATTATGTGCTTGATGAAGTGATAACTGCCCTGTTCAGAAATGTTGCTTTTAGTAGTGCAATTCAATTTGTTGAATCTTTATTCGCTGCAATAAAGAGCAATCAAATAAAGTTAGAGCGGATAACTGAAGCAAGATTTAAAGTAGCATGGTCGCTGAGAAAAAAGTATCAAGATAAGCCAGATATTTCTTTCACTGACTTAACCTCCTTTATCCTGATGCAGGAATTGGTGATAAATAAGGTGTTCACAGGTGATGCTCATTTTGAGAAGGTGAATTTAGGATTCGAAATCGTACCGAAATAAATATAGGGCATTTGCTTAGCTCCTTTTATAACCACAAGAGAGAATAATATATTAGCGTTGATGACAAAAACTGGAGGTAGCTTAGCTTTCATTTGTGCTCTGTGCTCATAAGCCATGTCTTTTAGCAACTCTTTCCTTAAGCTCGTCGCCAAGCTTTAAGGCTAATTCATCCGTGAGTTTACTCCCTTTCAGCAATTCGTCTGCGAGTTTGAACATAAAATATAAAAGAAAAGCTTTACCAAAAGACAACTCAGGTTTGCGATAATCTTGTGAGCGATAACGTTTTGCCACCCGCTTCGTTATCAAGCCACTCAAAAGAAAGAGCATGTTCTCTCCTGCTGTCTGGTGCTTCTTTGA
>JAGLZV010000009.1 GCA_023131215.1 Candidatus Methanophagales archaeon
CGAATCACATTTGGACATGGGAGGAATTGTTGATGTTCAAGATAGTATCAACCATTAATTAGGACACTATCGAATCTTCCAGTTGAGAACTGCTGCACATAAACACTTTCTTCTGCACTGGTTATCGCACCCAATATTGTTTCGTTACACATAGCGGTGTCGGGTGCTAAAACAGGAATCACGGTAAAATTGTAATACGAGGTGAGTGGTTCAAAAACAGGCGCATAAGAGCCTTCAGGTATCTCTCTGGTCAAGACTTTAGTTTTTAAATCCTCTGTATCTGTATCTATCAAAAATTCTTTACCTCGGTAGAAATCTTCAAAAAATACTTCTTTGAAGTAATTCGCAACACCCGCATTTTTTATCACGATACCCCAGCCACGGTTCCCAAAAGAGTTGTTATACGGGATTCCAGTATTCTTCCAGTTTTCAGTCATTACTATGGTTGTTTTGTTGTCAATGACTACATATTTTGCATGATTTATGAACGGGTCGTGAGAAAAACGAACTTCTCCTCCTCTTTCTTTTATCTTCTCCGCAATGTACAACTCTTCATCCCTGATTCCGCCAACGGGATTGCTTTCGAGCAGTAAACACACGTTCACTCCTCTATTCAATGCATCCAGAACAATATCCATGAGGTAAGGATTCTCAAACTGATACAGATTGATGAACAAAGAGGAGGAAGCATCGTCTATTTCTCTTTGCAAAACGGAAAAACTACAATCTGGCGATACAAAAACGGTGACCTCACCAGAAAAGGAGAATTTCTCCGGTACGTGATAAGAAGCGCCAAAGGGAAGAAGAAGCCAATCTTCACACTGATTCGTGTCCTGAAAACCCTTTCGTTTGAAAATCATTCCTTCTCTCGGCTTTCTCAACGGCTCATCTTGCCACCCTCCTCCTTTGTAAGAGGAATCCCCGTATATCACGACATCTACATCTCTTCCGCTCTTATCTTGTAATATCACTTCGTCACCACTGTTGCGCAACACAAACGCCTTACCCTCTGTTTGCATCTGACTGACTTTGGGATCCGAGTCCGAGCCGTATTCGAAATCGGGAAAAATGTCTTTATCTTTGCTTGTTACGTTACTCATTTGTTCTACGAACACCGAAGCGTTTCTCGTAACGAAGATTTTCTCGCCTGGTGCAACACTAAAAGATGGAAATATGATTTTTCCTTCGTTATCTGTTATGCTCCAGCCTTCGATATTTATGGAATGAGTGCAAGGATTAGTGATTGCAACGTATTCGTCCAGCTCGTTTTTGATAGCACTGTTGGGATAGATTTCGGTTATTAGTAAATTCGGCGGTGTTGTATTATCAGAAGAGATGTAAGGTATTTGTATGGCTCCTGCAAAATCCAAAACACCAATGTACACCAATACTACCAAACAAATCCCAAATCCCAATACTACCAATTTTGCACTCCTTTTTTGTTTTATTTTCCCTTCCTTGGGATTTGGAAATTGGGGTTTATTTTGGATTTGGTAGTATTTGACATTGGGATTTTTCATTCTGTTGCCTCCTTTCTCTCTTTATCCGCAATCCGCTCAAACAAGAGGTCAATTATCCTTTCGGTGACGTCAATACCACACGCAAGTTTTATGCCTTTCCCTGAAGGTGTTGCGTTCACTTCGAGTAAAAACAATCCTCCTTCACCTTCTATCAAGTCAACGCCAGCGAAATCGGCGCCTACTGCCGTTGTAGCACTTATTGCGAGTTCTCGCATTTCTTCTGTTAATTCGCACTTAACTGGCGTTCCACCCTGACTCAAGTTGCCGATAAATGAATCACTGCGCGGAACTCTGTAAATCGCACCTAAAGCCTCTTCATCAACCACAAAAACCCTTATATCTCGTCCTGGATTAAGCACGAACTCCTGTAAATAAAGCACGCCTCTTTCCTTCAGTAACTCTGCGAGTTTTGATGCTAAATCTGATTCTGGTTGTGAGCTTTCAAGTTTGATTATCCCTTTTCCTTGACTTCCAAAAATTGGTTTTACCACTACAATTCTAAATTTTTCGATTGTTTTCAGCGCAACTTCTAATTCAGAAGTAATTACAGTCTGCGGAATAGGAAGATGAGCGAGTTTGAAAAGGTAGAATGAGAAGAACTTGTTTGCTGCATTCTGGATTGACGTGGGCGAGTTCAAAACGGGAATATTTGAGTTTTCAAATTGACGAAGCAGGTCGAATTTAAAAGAAATTGTTTCAAGTGAGAAGCTGATGCCAACGTCTCTGACAAGGACAGCGTCGAGTTTTGAGTCTTTTAAATTGGCATTGAAAATGGAAAAATCAGAAGTAGATATAGAAGCGCTTAAAGTTGAGAGGTTAATCGGCAAGGCTTTCGCGTCTCTTTTGCGGATGTTTTTCAAAAAAGCATTTGCAGTCCAGTCGTCAGAGTCGGTTAGGACTACGCCTATTTTTGCATCTTTCACGTTTTGGTTTTGATCGTGCATTTTGGTTTTGATCTTCATTCGTTCTTTTTTAGCCTAATCCTATGGGAATATAGTTTTCAATCTGGCTAAAACCCCTATTTAACAAGATTTCGCCTCTCTCACTCATGTTCACTACTCTGAAAGATGTGTTTGGGTGTATAAATATTTACACTTAACTGTTTTATCAAAAGAGAAAAACTTAAAAAAGCGGAATAGATACATTCTTTCAAAAGTAAATATACTATCAAAACCATTGAGTGAAAGATGACTTTAGAGATAAAAAATGTGGATGCTTACTATGGAAGCGTGAAAGTGCTGGAGGGCGTGGATTTTAGTGCAGCGCGTGGCGAACTTTTAGGTGTTATTGGTCCGAACGGCTCTGGGAAGACAACTTTGCTGAGAACAATCAGTCGGATTTTGAAGCCAAAAATGGGAACGATATTATTAGAGGGTAAAGAAGTAATGGAGATGAAGGATAAAGAGTTTTCGAGGAATTTCGCAGCCGTTCCTCAGGACACGAGCGTAAATTTCGACTTCTCTGCTCTGGACATCGTGCTTATGGGCAGGAATCCTCATTTGGGGAGGTTAGAGCTGGAAACCGAGAAAGACATAGAAATAGCGAGGAGGTGCATGGAGCTTACCAACTGCTGGCATCTCTCCGAAAGACCGATTACAGAATTGAGCGGTGGGGAAAGACAGCTTGTTATAATAGCGAGAGCGCTTACCCAGGAACCCAGGGTTTTACTTCTGGATGAGCCAACTTCTCACCTTGATATCAATTATCAAATAGAAATAATGGAGCTTCTGAAGAGATTGACCTCGTATGAAGGATTGATAGTAATCGCAGTTATCCACGACCTCAATTTAGCCGCTCAGTACTGCGACCGTTTAATATTGCTACACGAGGGAGAGATTATCTCTACGGGCTCTCAACAGGAAGTATTAACTGCTGAAAACATTAAAAATACCTTTGGTGCGGATGTTATTGTTAAAAGGCATGCGTTAACTAACCTGTGCTATGTATCTCCTGTTCCTTCTCCCGTAAAACGACAGCCTGAATCTACAGAGGCATCAAGTAAAAATAATGCTGATACCACGATTCATCTGATATGCGGTGGTGGCGAAGGCGCATCGTTAATGCATCTCCTCTCGGAGAAAGGTTACAAAGTGACCGCTGGTGTGGTAAATGTGGTGGACACAGACTACGAAGTTGCACAGCTCTTAAGCATTCCAGTTGTGACCGAAGCACCTTTCTCACCGATAACTGAGGAAGCTTTTCAAGCACACTTAGCGCTGATTGAAAAAGCAGATGTTGTTGTGCTGTGCAGTATCCCTTTTGGTTTCGGTAATTTGAAGAACATGGATGCGGCAGAGGTGGCATTAGAGAGAATGGACAAATCCGTATTGGTATTTGACTCCGATAAAATAGAGGAGAGGGATTTTACGGGTGGAGAAGCTACTAAACGGTTTATCGAATTGAAGAATAAAGGTGTATTACCTGTTAAGAATCAAGAAGAAGTGCTTAAAAAGCTTCCTGTATTTGTTTAGCTCTTTTTGTAACCCCCCAGATTACACAGATTATCACGAGAAATTGTGAAGATGCAAGATGCATCCCCAAACTTGTATCTTGTATCCTGTATCCTGCATCATGAATCCCAGCTTTCATTTTCTCGTGGAATCTCGTGGTTTTATTTCTTCAAGACTCACAAGTTCTCCCTTACCGTCGTATAAACATTCCACCGCCATCTCGGCACCAATCGTATTTGCCCAGAACATCCCCTCAGTGGTGAGTTCGATTACATTTTTCCTAATTATTATTTCCCCTTTTTCCACACATTTTTCTATGGTTTTGGCAAACGCATCAAGAGGATTAAAACTCCACTTCCTCTTCGGCTCTTCAACATCTATCCTTCCGTATTGAAGTTGCGATACGCACCAGAGCACGGGAATGATATTTCTTGGTACGTTAAAGACGTTTCCCGCTCTATTCCCGATGTACTTTTTGCTTGTAGGTCCGTGCTTCACGTAGCAGTCAGCCAGAAAACCCATTGCGCCAGCGCCTAAACCGAGAACATTCCCTAACCTATTGAAATACGTGGAATATCTGAACTTATCCCGTCCGCTTGAGAAATGATTGATATTTATGTGGTTATATCCCTTATCTTCCAAAAAGCTCTTTGCACTTTTAAAAATCTCTATCGCCGTTTCGATTGGAGGCGGCTCGAATTGCCTGGTTATTACTGTTTTGGGACCGTAAATCAAGGGATAAAAGGAGATTCCATCAATCCCTATTCCCACCGCCTTTTGCAAATCCGCAATTACATCTCTCTTCTCTTGCCCCGGAACATCATACAAGACGTCTATGGTAAGAAGTGGAAAAACCTGTCTCGCCATATTTAATTTTTCGATAACTTCTTTACCCCTTCCTCTTCTCCCAAGGACTTTTCTTAAACCAAGATTGAAAGTCTGAACACCCACGCTAAGGCGATTGACACCTATGTCCGCAAGCAGGTTCATTTTCTCTTCCGTGAGTTCGCTGACCGTTGTTTCAATACTGATTTCTGCGTCCTTTTTGATTTTAAATCTATTTCCCAGTCCATCAAATAGCAACTTGAGTTCTTCCGGGGAAAGCGATGTTGGAGTCCCGCCACCTACATATATGGTTTCTACGTGTGAAAAGTAATCGCTCCAGTCCTTTGCTTCGTCCAGAATCGAGTTAACGTATTTCAACGTATTTCCTGAAGTGGACTCCTTTGTGAGAATACAAAAGGTGCATCTGCCAGTACAGAAGGGTATGTGTATATATAATGCACCTTTTTCACCTCCTCGCTCCCCCAATCTATCGAACAGCCATTTAATACTCTGCTTTTTAAAATAAGGAAAAAACGGGAACAGCGTATCATGATGCGATTTTAGCCATTTTCTCGTGTTATTGCTCTCCATATATCCTCCAAAATAAAGTGCGAATACACCTTTCTTTGTTCTTTGCATCCACCAAAAATGAAAAACAAGAAGGCAAAAAAGAAAGCCTTCTTGCATGTTTCAACTTTTTATTTTTTTCTTTTACAGCCCCTTTTATTCGACAATTTGTAGTACTAGCTCGATGGGCTTGACTTGGGTGTAGGCATGGGTGTAGTGTAGTTATCCAGTGGTCAACGTTCCGCTCTGGTCAACGAAGAATACCGAGTCACCGATTGTAACCTTCCAGACGGGATAATACGGTGATTCGCCCTTGTAAACCAGTTCAAGGTATGCTTTTCTGCGTTGTTTCTCCGTCTCGTCATAGGTAATATCGCCGAGAGGTTCAACATTTTCATTGACGATATCTGCCTTTTTCAACTTGCCTGTTGCCTTGTCCCTTTTCAGCACTTTTACCATTGATTTCCCCTTCATTTCCTTGTACACGGTTTTCAACGCCTCTTGTGCTGTTACCGGCAGATACTTAACGGGCTCTTTTACCCATGAAGCTTCCTTGAACTTCCCGCCATCAGAATCTACGATGACCACAGACAATACACTCTTGCCGTCAGACTCAATACCGAAAGGCACCAGATAGTAATCTCCCGCATCACTTTTCACAGGCATTGGTTTACCCGCCACCGTGCCATCGAAAGTCTTTTTGAAGTTACGGTCAAAAGGTGCGAGTTCCTCGTTAACGCCGTCTATGGCTGCCTGCACGACCTTGTTTTCCTTTTCCCTAGCAAGTTTTCTGTTGCATACCATCTGGTTGAGTGGAACGCCACTCACATCTACTGTGAGTTCCTCGTCAGTTGCTTCAGCAGTAATGGTTCCGCTGAACCTTGCCTTAGAATGGACTAACCGTACATCAGCAGGATCCTGCTCCGGCGGCTCGCAAACTGCCACATACCTGTTCTTGTAGCTGTCACCGTCTCTGACACCCGTAAGATTCTTGAAATACGTGCCTGTCCACTGATTCACCGACTTGTAGGTGTTCTCTCCGATACCTCCGGTTGGATTTGGGTCGTTTATCCAGAACCCGTAGATGTCATAACTGCCTTGCGATTTCCACTTTGGATTCTCACTCGTGTGTATTCCTCTGATAGACATCCAGTTGGAGTAGTCTCCGTATGTTGGCTCTGCTCCAGGACCGAGATAATGCCAGTAGCAGATGTACCACAGTGCGCTCTCAACCGTGGTATAGCTTCCGATACCGTAATTCGCGTATTTACCACCGCCGTAAGAAGAGGTATTGTGGAGAATGTCGTTCAATGTCCACCCCATGCCCTTCGGGTCAACATACGAAAGGTCTGCGTTGCAACCTTGGTTGTGTGCGATACCTGTCGCGTTCAAGTCCGACTGACTTGGCTCCTCAGGTCTGTAATGGTCAATCATCATCTGCATCACCGCAGGTCCGCTCCAGTTCGCTTGCTCCCATGTGCAGTACGGATACCCTGGTTCATAGTTCAGGCAGTAGTGGTTCAGTGTGAGGTTGACGTTGAATACTCCGCCAGCGTTGATCTCATCTGCCGTAACGTCGTGGTCTGAGACATTGCAATTACTCTCGTTATTACCAAGTTCCTCGCATGCGATGATTCGAAGCGTATCGCCTCCTTTCACTTCACTGCTGTTTTTGAGCACGAGTTGGTAATAGTTATAACCCGCATTTGTCTCTGCCGACCATTCGGTGCTCGTGTTCAGATTGATTACAGTAACAACAGGGTTATTGCATGGGTTGCCGTTTTCATTCCAGATATATCCGTGGGTCATGTATGGCGTCGGCTGCGCAGCCGCTGGCACTATCATGCACATCACTATCAACATGCTTATCAAACCAATAACAGCCATGTCTTTTTCATTCATTTTTTTCTTTTTCTCCTCCTAACAACTTTTTTTTTTTATAGCTACGGATACTCCAGCGTGCAGCTTCCCTTTGCAGCAATCCAGTATCCTTCTCCTCGATTCATCGTTGTGAAGTCGTTGAATGGTGGTGGTGCATTTGGCTCATACTCCTCGTAGCTCTGCGATGCGGCATTCCACCGTGCGACGTAGTTGTAATTGCCTGCAATTGAGTTCAGTGCACCCGGCAGGTTTGCGCTCGTGTTCGTCCATCCAACGCAGTTCAGCCCCTGCGAAAGACCAACCTCGATGCTCTCGTAAGCCGTGCCCTGATACGACCATGTGCCAGTTGAGGTCATGTGGATGAAGTATCCAACGCCGTTGTCCATCTCATCGCTTCCACTCAGTGTCACGAATTGATGTGTTGCCACATTATATCGCACCACAGCATCGTATTTCCCATATATCGAATTGAGCACACTGCTTACCTGCTTGTCCGAAGGTATCAAAGGCAGCGAAACGAGGTTCCAGCCTTCGACAAGTTCTTTATCGAAAATATTTACCTCTGCACCGGTTATACTTGCGTTGCAGTCATTGGGGTCGGTTCCGACAGTCAAGCTGCAGACGTTCTTATCACAGTGGTTATACGCACCACTCGATTCGCTTACCGTTGCCAATACCAGATCCAGATCACCAACAAAATTCTCTTACCTTACCTTATTCTTTCCTCCTCTTTCCCAGCACAACGTATCCCGCAAGTATCAACAATCCGATGCTGAGCAGCACGAGCGTTGGAAGTTCTGGGACGGGTGGTACAGGATCACCGCTTGGAATACCATCACAGTCATTGGTGTCGTGTCCTACAGCAGTATTGCAACATTGGCAAGCGGCACAGTGGTTATTCGCACCACTGGAATTGAACTTTCCCGGATTGCAGCACGAACCTACGTCTAAGGTATTGTTGCATAAGCATGTGGCTTGACTGCAATCTCCATCCTCGTCGAAGTCGTAGTAGACCGATACCAAGCTGTTGCACTTCCAATCATCGCACGCAAATGCGGTGGCGTTGTTTGAGCTATCACAGGTGTCTTTATCAACAGTATTAGTCCAGCCATACGCGTCATCTTGTATCCATATATCAACGCTGCCGCCGCTATGTCCACAGATGGTATTATTGGTTATAACGTTGTGTACTCCATAGTCATAGTCTCCACTAGTCTCATGACCCGCGTTAATATGAATTCCATCACCGCCATTGTCCTTTACGGTGTTGTATCTGTACGTGTTGTAAGCAGCCTGACTGTCAAATCCATGTCCGCCATTTCCTATCACGGTGTTGTATTCAATAGTACAATTGTTTACCTTCTTGCACTTCGGTGAAATTCCGGCTCCACCGTTTGCTGATGCGTTGTTGTAAGAAATGTTCTGGAACTCGCCTCCTTTTTTCAGGAATATGCCGGCTGCCCTATTGTTGTGGGCGTGATTGCACGTTATAGTGTTGTGTCCTGCACCGAGTCCATAGGCAAAGAAGCCGTTTCCACCAGCACTGCAGGTATCGCCCGTTCCATTATTGTTGAATAGGTCGTTACGCGTGATAGTGCAGTATTCTGCTTTAACCAGGTGGATCCCATGGGTTGAAGTCTCTTCATTTGGATCGCCTGGATCGAGCTTAGTGCCATTGCCGTTGTCGTGTATTGAACAATCGCATACTGTGTTATTCGTGACCTTATTTGTTCCCGAATATTTGAGTGCAATACCTTCGCAGAAGTTCTCAACTTCCAGATTCTTTATAACTACGTTGTCGTGGCCACCATTGTTAATAACTCCTGAATGCGTAGAAGGATCACCCTCTGAGACGCCGTAGCAAACAGTTGCATCTTCGTTTCCCGTTATTTTGTAACCTGCACCATCAATGACGATGTTGGATGCTCCGACTTTTAAACCCCATGATCCGGATGCGCAGTTCAGAATACTTCCGTTGAACGTGCAACTAAACTGTACTGTATCGCCGCATCTATATACAACGGAAGTGTCACCATTCTTCACGCATCCAGGATTCTGTGCGCTCG
>JAGLZV010000090.1 GCA_023131215.1 Candidatus Methanophagales archaeon
ATTATCAAACTCAATCGCGAAGAAAGTAAAACGCCCGCAGAAATGCTATCTTTCAACGAGTGCCGTACGAGAAAAAGCAGCGACGGCGCTATCTTCACCACGAATGCAACCAAAAGTAGCATTGGAACCAAATAAATTCCCCCTTTCGCCAATGCCGCGAAGTCAAACTGCATTCCAACGTTTATAAAAAATATGGGTATGAGGAATCCGTATCCTATTCCGTAGAGTTTCTGTTCCAGAATTGTCCCGCCACGGAACAGAATGGAAAGTATCACCCCGGCGAGAAACGCACCCAGTATGGCTTCAACACCAACAATATCGGATAAAACGACGAATACAAGCAGCAATGCGAAAGAAGCCCTCACCCCTATCTCTGACGGGTGGTCAGATTTAAACCACTTTGAAAGTCGCTCAGGATAGTGCCAGATTGCAAGCTTACCCACGTAATACACCGCGAAAAACAGAACGAATACGAACGCAATTAAAAACATCTCCCATGTTATCCCTTTTTCAAAGTGGAGAGTGTGCACCGTAAGGAGCAGCATGGTGGTGAAATCCGCAACAAATGCGGATATGATGATTGTCTGTCCAAGTTCACTCTTTAACAGACCCTGTTCCCTTATCGTTGGCACGATCAACCCTACCGAGGAAGTTGAAAGGACAAGTGCCATGTAGAACCCATAGCCCATTTGATGCGTCAGGAATATCGAAATGGCAAGCGTGAGGAGAAAGATAAAAGTTCCGAGCACGAACAACTTCGCTCCATGAACCTCAACCTGCGAGAAATCTATCTGTAAACCTACCAAAAACATCAAAAATATAAATCCAAAGCTTGCGAGAAATGCTATTCCCTCCTCTTCACCGGTAAAAATCCCCAGCACGCTTCTCCCGATAATAATCCCGCATATAATCTCCCCAACCACTGCCGGGACGCCTATTCTATCAGAAAGAATAGGAATCAGGAATGCGAAGACCACTATCGCAAATAAAGGAAAATAAGGACTTATTATCATAAGCATCACACAACCGTTAGAACAGAGCAGGGGGCGTCGTTTACTATTTTCCTGACCAGGTCTGACCTTATAACACCCGTTCCTCTCCAGGGAATCACTGCGAGTTCGTAATTCCCACTTTTCACTTCTTTTACCGCTTCTATCATTGGGTTACCTTCTATCCACTTTTCAATAATCCGTACGTTTTCTTTTTCTCCCAGCTTTTTTATCCCGTCAATCAACTCACCGGGAACAACCTCCAGAATGAGTAAATGCAGGTCAGCCCCGCACAGATGAGCTATCCGAACCGCGTGCCTTCCAACACTCTCTGATATATCAGATGAATCGAGAAGGGCAAGAACGTGTTCGTAATACCTGAACGTTCGTGCTACAAGAACCGGACGGGAAGCGCATTTTATCAACTTCAAAACAACACTCCGTTTAAACAATTTATCCATGATGCCAAGTTCTTCCTGGTCTATTATTATACAATCAGGGTAATATAAGTGTTCTTTTACGATGTCTATTATTATACAGCCGGGATAATGCAGGTTTTTTTTTATAATGTCCATCAGTTTTTCCTCTTCCAACAATATCTTAAGCGGTACACCCATTTCCATTGCCCTGGATTCCATCTCTTGCCTGTCTATATCCTTAGGAGATACAGCAGTGACCTCTGCCCTCGCTAAGGAAGCAACTAACAAAGCTTCTTTGAACGCCTTATCCACCGTGTTTTTACTGAGGATTGGAACGAGGATTTTTTCGAAAGGCGTGCGAATTTCGGCTGCTTCAGCACCAACGCCAAAGCGCATCATATC
>JAGLZV010000091.1 GCA_023131215.1 Candidatus Methanophagales archaeon
AAACTCATGTCCATCACCTCCGGAGGATGCCCGTATGCTGCGCTGAGGTTCACCATTCTGCCTTCGGAAAGCAAATACAGCTTCCTGCCATCTCCCATCCTGTATTCAACCACGTTTTCTTTTATCTCGTTTTTCGCCACCGCCTTTTCTTCTAAGTCGTTTATGTTTATCTCGACATTAAAATGACCCGTATTGGCGAGAATTGCACTGTCTTTCATCAACTCGATATGCTCTCCTCTTATAACAGAAATATCGCCAGTAGCAGTGATAAAGAGGTCGCCAATTTTTGCCGCTTCTCGCATTGGCATCACCCTGTATCCGTCCATAACCGCCTCCAGTGCTTTCCTCGGGTTTGTTTCCACCACTACCACATTCGAGCCGAGTCCTTTTGCCCTCAGCGCTACTCCTCGTCCACACCACCCATATCCTGCTACCACA
This sequence comes from Candidatus Methanophagales archaeon, assembly GCA_023131215.1. Taxonomy (GTDB): domain Archaea; phylum Halobacteriota; class Syntropharchaeia; order Alkanophagales; family Methanospirareceae; genus JAGXOS01. The sequence continues at coordinate 439 of JAGLZV010000091.1, forward strand.
ACGACTCTGCCTGCGAGAAGAAGATTTGTCGCGTTCATTATCCCGTGGATCGTGGATTGCCCGGTTCCATATCTGTTATCAAACATCATTTTCGTTTCCGCATCGTTAACCGATATAACAGGAAAGCCCAACTTGTTCTCTCTCGCTCTTGCGTGATGCCTTATCACGCCCGTAGTTGTCTCTTCGCATGCACCCTTTATGTTTGTCATCAGACCTTCATGCTTCGTATGAAGTGCAGTAATAGCATCGCCACCGTCGTCAAGCACCACCGCAGGTTCTATCCCAAGCGCTTCATCTATGCATTCATAATATTCATCCTCACGCTCACCTCTAAATGCATAAGTTTTTATTCCAAGCGAAGCCAAAGCAGCAGCAATGTCATCCTGCGTAGAGAGCGGATTTGCGGCACTAAGCGAAACCTCTGCACCACCTGCTCTTAGTGCTAAGATAAGATTCGCGGTTTCAACCGTGACATGCAAACACGCCGTCACAGTTACGCCTTCTAACGGTTTCTCATGCTCGTATCGCGCTCTTATCATGCCCAAAACTGGCATTCTCCCGCTGACCCACTCTATTCTCTTTTTCCCGCCTTCTGCAAGGTTTATGTCCTTTACTATATAATCTTTCATAAAATCAAACCACCTTGTCCATCTTTGCTGAACCAATGAATCTACTACATAAAAACCTTTTTATTTTCTTATGATTTATAACGGGAAATAGAGTAGAGGTGAGAGGGAAAGAGAAAAATGATAGTAAAGGAGATAATTAATGAAACGACCTTGACGCTTACAGAAGCGAAGGAAATATTGAAAGCTCAGAGGGAAGGTGGACAGGGAAAAGAAAAGAAAGAGGGGACGGGAGAGGAGGAAATGAGGTATGAGAGGAGAAAAGCCTCTGAGCATACAACAAAGTTTGCCAAACTTGGAGCGAAAGAGTCAAGGGCGCTTATAAATGAGCTTTTGGAGTTGGAGAAAACGAAAGAGGAAATTGCTGTGAGGATTGCTGACCTGATGCCAAAAAGCAAAAATGAGGTCCGAGCAATTTACGCGAAGGAAAGATTCACACTTACAGAGGCGAACATAGAAAAAATACTCGATTGCGTTGCAAAATATGAATGAAAAAAAGAGTGGTATAGAGAAGGAAAGGGAGGGAGGGAGGGAAAAGAAACGAGAGACGTCTGCTCGAGTCCTCGATTATTTACCCTATGGACATCCGGATGACACTCGACCGGTATATCAGAAGAAGCCACTTGTTCAGGCTGTTGGCGAGGATAAGTTCGTCTTAATGGAGCTTTCGCCGAAGAGAGATAAAATTCCTGTGGTGTATGAACGCGTGTATATTGGAGAAGGCGAGCGAGAAGTAATAGACCATGTGATCAAGAGATTGAGATATAGGGAACTAACGCCGACTGCGAAGGTGGAACTTTCTTTTTTATTGGAGAAAATAGTAAAGGAGGATGAAAAAAGGTTCATACGGACTTTCAACGAAGCAAAACCTATCACTACGAGATTGCATACACTTGATTTGCTGCCCGGGATAGGGAAGAAATTGATGTGGGCGATATTGGAGGAGAGGAAGAAAGGAGCGTTTTCCGACTTCGAAGACCTCATGAAAAGAGTGAAAGGGCTTCACCATCCTGAGAAGATAATTGCAAAGCGAATAGAAGAGGAAATAATGGATGAGGATACTAAATATAAGATTTTTACATCTTAAAAATGAAAATAGAAACTCCTCGCATAGGTGTTTATATCTGCCATTGCGGTGTGAACATAGCAGCGACTGTAGATGTTAAAGAGGTTGCAGAGTTTGCAAACGAGTTCCCTTGTGTAGTCATTGCAAGGGATTACCAGTATATGTGCTCAGACCCTGGTCAGGAGTTAATAAAGAATGATATAAAAGAGCACGGATTGAACAGAGTTGTTGTTGCCTCCTGCTCTCCGAGGATGCACGAGCTTACATTCAGAAATGCATGTGAAGATGCGGGTTTGAATGCTTATTGCTTCGAGATGGCAAACATAAGAGAACAGTGCGCATGGGTTCATTTGGATAAAGATAAAGCGACGGAAAAGGCAAAGGATTTGGTAGCTTCCGCAGTCAGTAAAGCCGCACTGTTAGAGCCTTTGGAGAGGAAAAAAGTTGGTGTTATACCAAGAGCGCTGGTGATAGGAGGTGGAGTAGCAGGAATCTATGCCGCTTTGGAGATTGCGGATAAAGGATTTGAAACGTATTTAGTAGAGAAAGAGCCTTCTATCGGCGGACACATGGCTCAACTTGATAAGACTTTCCCGACTTTAGATTGCTCTGCTTGCATACTCACGCCGAAGATGGTGGAAGTTGACAGGCATAAGAATATCCAGTTGCTCACTTATTCGGATGTGAAAGAGGTAAATGGATACATCGGGAACTATAAGGTGAAGATAAGGAAGAGACCTCGTTACGTAGATGAGCATAAATGCACTGGATGTGGGGAATGTGCAGCTGCATGCCTGCTTTGTGGAAGAGTGCCAAATGAATTTGATGCGGGGTTGGCGAAAAGGAGTGCAATATATGTTCCTTTTCCCCAAGCTGTTCCTTTGATATACACCGTAGATGCAAATCGTTGTATATATATAACGAAAGGAAAATGTGGCAAATATCCAGCGTGTAAAGAAGCATGTCCCGCGGATGCGATTGATTTCGAGCAGCGCGAGGAAGAGATAGAAGTAGAAGCAGGAACGATTGTGGTTGCAACAGGATACGAGTTGCTTGACCCTTCAGAAAAACTGGAGTATGGATATAAATACGATGAGGTTCTGACCGGATTGGAATTTGAAAGGCTTTCTGTTGCTTCGAGTCCTACTGGCGGTAAGATTCTAATAAACGGCAAGGAGCCAAAAGAAGTGGTTTTCATCTCTTGCGTTGGTTCTCGTTCTCGCAAGGAAGATGAATGTGAATACTGCTCTCGTGTGTGCTGCATGTATATAGCGAAACAGGCGCATCTGGTAAGAGAGAAAATTCCCGATGCGGAGGTGAAAGTAATATACAACGATGTAAGAGCGTATGGAAAAGGGTTTGAGGAGTTTTATAATAGAGCGAGGGAGGAGGGAGTGGAATACATAAGAAAAGAGCTTGAAGACCCCGTAGAGGTAGTAAAAAGAAATGAAGAGGAGAAAAAAGTGGTGATAAGAACGCTATGCGAGAGAAAGGAGATGGAAATAGAAGCAGATTTGGTGGTCCTGGCTAATGCAATCGTGCCAAGAAAGGACGCAGAAGAACTGGCTAAAATATTGAAGATAGCGAGAAGTGCGGATGGATTTTTCTTGGAGGCGCATCCAAAACTCCGCCCCTTAGATACATTTACCGATGGTATTTTCATCGCGGGATGCTGTCAGTCGCCAAAGGATATTCCTGACAGCGTTGCGCAGGCGGTTGGAGCGGCAATTAAAGCTTCGATACCTTTGATGAGAGGCGAAGTGGAGATAGAGCCGCTTGTAGCAGTCGTGAACGAGGATGTTTGCGTGGGGTGCGGAACGTGTGAAGCAATCTGCCCTTTTGATGCTCTTTCTCTCGAAGAGGGTGTGATGCGTGTGAATGAAGTGATATGTAAAGGATGTGGTTCATGCGGGTCTGCATGTCCGTCAGGAGCAATTTCAATGGTACATTTCAAGGATGAGCAGATATATGCACAGATGGAGGCGATGTTGAGAGAGGTTAGTGTAGTAGTGTATGGAGAGAAATCGTCAACATTTGTCAAAACCAAATAATTAGCCTTAAATATTCTTACCATATAGTGATTTATAAAAGTGAGGGGTAGCAAAATGTTTGAAGACAGGATAATCATTGATCCAGAAATAAGGCATGGTAAGCCTATTATAAAGGGGACAAGGGTACCCATAGACATAATTTTGATCTTCTCGGATTTTTTATCTTTTGCTTTATAATTTTTTCGCATGAAGTTTCAGAGCGATAGAGTTAAAAGAAGAGGAGAAGCAGTTGGAGGAAATCGTGCTTAGGACGAGAAAATCGTATGTGAACCCTGCGCTGTGTAAAGGCTGCGGTGCTTGTATTCCCGAATGTCCCGTCAGTGCGATGACACAAAAGCACTTCACATCTGCACAGATAGAGGCGATGGTGAGGAAGGTTGGCGTTACGGTGTGAAATTTGTAAACGCTTTTATCCTTGCTAAATTAAATCTATTGTTGATTCCAGTAAAATCACGTTTATTTCATCTTTTTTGCCCGCTTTATCGATATTACGCTCGAATATCAATGCTCTTTTAGAGTCCCTTTTGCCACTTCGTCAGGTTGCAGTTGCAAGTCAAATACACTGACATTGCTTTTTTGTTTTTTAAGTATAATGCTGTCATTGTTCTCTTTAATCCCGATAACTAGCCTATCATGAGGACTGATACCGATTTTCCCCCGCACTTTGTGCGGTATACGACCTATAAGCTGTCCTCTCTTTCTCATATATCCTCCTCAACGCATCCGCCATATCGGCCTAACAATAATAGCTGGAATGAGTCGCTTTGTGCTCATACTCAGAAATATTATTCTTCAATATCAGCAATAACAGGTAAGCAAAGTTATGCCCCGTGATACCCAAATTTTGCTGAAAGAGAAAGATAATAATCGAAATTTATGCGCGAGTTTGGCGTTGAGAACCTCATTTCTCGTTGTATATAAAGTATAACTTCCTTCTATTTAAGACACGGATTTACACTGATTTACGCGGACTTATTTAAGTTTGACATTGTTGATCTTTATCATCTGTGTCAATTAAGCCCTTTCCGGGCTTGCGGGGACGTGGGCAGAGCCCACGAGCGTTAATCTGTGTCAATAATTTATTTTCTCGTTCTGCTGGGAATATAAGTGCAGGGTTTTTAAACCGATACCACGTAGAAGCGTCGTATTCAATCTTGAAACTTTTGAAAACCTCGTTTTCATAGTATTTTTGCATCATCTCAAATGCCTCATGCCACTCGGTCTTTATCTTTTCTATTTGCTGCGAAAAATCTTTTTCTTCCATATAAAACCTTTTTGCAAGCAAAAAAGCAGGCTTTACCAAAAATATTTTTAAAAAATTAAATCTTTGAGATAATTGATAAAAATGCCAACATGTAAAGACTGCAAGTTTTATACACCAATAGATGAGAAAAAGGGAAATTGTTCTGGACTGGGAGTGAAGTTTTAGAAGATAGAGATGCAGGGAGGTGTCCTCTGAGGACATTTCAGCCTAAAAACTGGTTATGATTTGACATCTCTCTTATCCACCAAAAGTTATCACGATTTTTATATTTATGGAAGCGGACTCGGCGGGATTCGAACCCGCGATCCCCGGCTTAGAAGGCCGGTGCTTTATCCAAGCTAAGCCACGAGCCCTTTTTTCTTTTCCATTCTATACATATACATATTTTATAGTGGTGGTCACTTATAAAATTACGAGGAGGGAAACGTCAATGCCAGAGAAAACGCCAATGATGGAGCAATACTATAAAATAAAAGAGAAATACCACGATGCAATCTTACTTTTTCGTGTTGGCGACTTCTACGAAACCTTTGGTGAAGATGCAAAGGTGGCATCTAAGGAGTTAAACATCGCTTTAACTGCGACCGGCAGGGGCAAAGGAGCAGCTAAGAGAATACCAATGGCTGGCGTGCCTTTCCATGCTGTAACACCCTACATAAGACAGTTGATAATGAAAGGCTACAAAGTGGCTGTATGCGAACAGGTATGGGATAAAGCGCGGAAAGATGTAGAAACGAGAGAGGTCGTGAGGCTGATTACTCCTGGTACAGTCATTGAGGATTCCTTCTTAGAGGAGAGGATCAGCAATTATCTGATGTGTGTGAACCTGATGGATGGCAAGGTGGGCATTGCGATAGTTGACGTTTCAACAGGCGAGTTTTTATTAACTGAGTTAGAGGACGATGTATCGCATTCCACACTGCTGAACGAGATAGACAGAGTGAAGCCTGCGGAGATAATTCTACCTGATTCGCTTGAGTTCGGATTCGAGCTGGATACATGCACCATCTCACGTTATGATGACTACTATTTCGATTATAAAAATGCATACACCACGCTGATAAACCATTTTGGTGTTATCTCGCTCGACGGTTTTGGATGTGGTGAGCTCAAAGCGGGGATAACAGCAGCAGGTGCTGTGATTTCTTATCTTCGCGATACACAAAAAAAGGTGCTGTCGCATATAAAACCGCTCAAGACCTTCTTCGTCTCCGATTATATGGTATTGGACAGTGTTACAGTTCGAAACCTGGAAATATTTAATAATATAAGAGATGGAACACAACGCGGGACGCTTGTTAGTGTGCTGGACAAAACACTTACGGGAATGGGTTCAAGGCTTCTGAAAAAGAATTTGAGGTTCCCCTTGCTCGACACCGACGAGATAAAAAGAAGGGAGGAAGTGGTAAATGAGTTTTATGCGGACATACTGATAAGGGAATCGTTAAAGGACGTCTTCAGGGAAATATATGATATAGAGCGGATAATAAGCAGGGTATCGTTTGGAAATGCGAATGGAAAGGATTTGGTCTTGATTAAGCGGTCTGTACTGCAAATAAAAGATTTGCGTGACTTGTTGAAGAAATGCCGTGCAGAAAAGATACGAAGCATTTTGAAAGCGTTACGGTCTAAGGACTTCTCCGCTATTGTGGATTTGATAGAACGTGGCATAATAGAGGAGCCTCCGGCGACAGTAAAGGAAGGAGGGTTGATAAAAGAGGGATTTAATGCTGAGCTGGATGAGTTGAGAAAAATAAAACACGAGGGAAGGAAATGGTTAGCGGAATTTGAGGAGCACGAAAAAGCCCGCACTGGAATTAAATCGCTTAAGGTGGGTTACAACAAGGTTTTTGGGTATTACATCGAAGTGAGGAAATCATGGGTGGGGAAAGTACCCGAAACTTATATTAGAAAACAGACGCTTACAGAGGCGGAGCGGTATGTGACGGAGGAATTGAAGGATTATGAGGCGAAGGCGTTGAGTGCAGAGGAAAGGATAAAGGAACTGGAGTACGAGTTGTTCGAGCAGATAAGGAAGGAAGTTGCGAAGCGAGCGAAGGAGATTCAAGAAGCTGCGAATTCAGTTGCTGAACTCGATATGCTTCTGTCTTTTGCAGAAGTTGCTGCGGAAAACGGATATTGCCGCCCGGAAGTGGATGCGGGTGATGAGATTGTGATACGGGAAGGCAGGCATCCAGTGGTGGAAAAGGAGGTAAAGGAAGGATTTGTGCCGAATGACGTTCGACTTGACAAAAATAACCGGTTGATGATTATTACGGGACCGAACATGAGTGGAAAAAGCACTTTCATGCGTCAAACGGCTTTAATCGTGCTAATGTCACAGCTTGGCTCTTTTGTGCCTGCGCACGAAGCGAAAATAGGTGTTGTGGATAGGATTTTTACCCGCGTGGGCGCTTACGATGACCTTTCAATGGGTCAGAGTTCGTTCATGGTGGAAATGAGCGAGACTGCAAACATATTAAATAATGCCACAGAACGAAGCTTGGTAATTCTCGATGAAATTGGTAGAGGAACGAGCACTTTGGACGGTGTCAGTATAGCATGGTCAGTAGGAGAATATGTTAATACAAGGCTAAAAGCGAAGACGATGTTCGCAACGCATTTCTATGAGCTAACGGAACTTGCTGATGCGCTTGATAGCACAAACTGCTTCAATGTTTCGATAAAAGAAGCTGGTGATGAAATATTTTTCGTAAGGAAGGTTGTGGAAGGAAGAGGTTCAAAAAGCTATGGAATTCAGGTTGCGAAACTTGCAGGGTTGCCTGAGGAAGTGATAGAATCCGCAAAAAGCCTTTTGCGGAGGATGGAAAGCGAAGTGGGAAAGGAAGGACTGAAGAGGAAAGAAGAAGGAGAAGAGGAAGAAAAGAAAGTGGAAGTGAAAATGAAGAAGAAATACGTAATGCAGACGCATCCTGTAGTTGACGAGTTGAAGTCAATAAATTTGGAGCGGATTTCTCCAATTGAGGCGTTGAATAAGTTGTATGAGATGAAGAAAAGCATCGAAGGGTATGATTAGGATGCTTCTATTCCATAAATGTAGTTACTCATCATAATGCCAGAACTTATTCCTACCGGTTTATCTTCCTTTGTTATAACCACACTCCCTATTTCCGACAGTTCCATATTCTTCGATATTATAATGATCGAAACGCCTTCATCTTCCCTTCTTCAATACTTAAGAAAGACAAAGGGCGACAAAAGAGAAAAAATAAGAGTGCTTTTGGGAAGCTCTCTTCTCTTATCTTAATACACCCTTCCTATCTCTACTTTAGTGTACGTAACGCGAAACTACCTTCCTCGCATATTGCTCTATGAGATCCGCACCACAGCCGGGGCACTTAGCAAGAGGCTTACCTATATCAGCTTCGCATACCGGGCATTTGTCGAACGCATTTTTTCCCTGCATTGCATCCCCCCAAATCCCACCATGATGCGCTGCCATCATATGCTCCACTATTTTATCTATTGCTGTATCCTTGTTCGCTGCGGTGAATGATTGATTGCATACATAACAAATTCCTTCTGCCATTTTTTTCCCCTCCACCTCCTATAAAACTTAGGATATTTTATATCAATTTAAAGTTTTCGTTTTTTTTAATCGTTCCAATTGTGAGATGCTGGAATATTCTATAATTATTTAAATTATTCGATTTTTTAAAATATTCGTAACAAAAAATGCTAAGCAAATATTTGGTAAAAAGGTTTCTTTTTGAGATGAAAAAAATGGGAGTTGAGCTCACAACTCAACCTTAAGCTCTTCTTTCAGCGTTTTTAGCACTAATTCTGCATCCATGCTTTCCACACCTTCGATTTCTTTTATCTTCTCGATAATAATTCCGCATTTATCATAACCAACACACTTAGAGATGACAATCAGATCACAATCGCCAGTTACGTGGTGAACGCAACAAGTCTCTGCCATTTCCGCTACCGCTTCTCCCACCTCTTGAATACTATTATATCCCGGCTTGGTTTTTATCTTTGTGATGAGCGTGACCATGCCGAGTTCAGAGGTATTGAGAACCGCGGTATAACCACAAATAATGCCTTTTTCCGTCAGCCTTTTCACTCTATCGCTTACAGTGGCAGTGCTTACTCCTATCCTCTGCGCAATCTTCGTGAAAGAATTGCGAGAATCCAACTGGAGTTCTTTCAATATCTTCTTATCTAATTCATCCATTTTATTCCTCCTTATATTCATTAATAAACTTTAACGTCTTAACTATTAAATTAATTGAAAAAATGCAAAATAAATAATTATAATTTAAAGGCTACAAGGGAAAAAATAAGAGAGCTCGTAAGAGCCCCCCTTCTTAACTTCCTCTCTCTACTTTAGTGCATGTATGCCGAAGCTGTCTTCCTCGCGTATTGCTCTATGAGGTCTGCACCACAGTTGGGACAGTTGGCATAAAGTTTACCCAAAGCAGCGCCGCATACCGGGCATTTCTCAAGCGTATTTTTCGTCTGCATCGCATCCCCCCAGAGCCAACCATGATGCCCCTCAGGAGCAGAGGCCATCATATGTTCCACTACTTTATCTATTACTGCGTCCTTGTCCTTTGCCGTAAACATTTGGTTGCACACATAACAACGTCCTTCTGCCATTTTTTTTCTCACCCTATAAATTATTAAAATTATGGTTATTTAAATTTTTCGTTTTTTTTAATCATTCCAATTGTGAGATGCATAAATATTTTATATTCATTTAAAATATCCGATTTTCTTAAACGTTCGTAACAAAAAATACTAAGCGAATATTTCTTGAAATATATAGAAAAAGTATAAAAGCATAAAGGGATTACTGAAAGAAATCAAGAGAGCGTGAAGATGATGAAGAGGCGGCGGATGAGAAACCTTATTCACAATTGAGAAACTTCCAATCGAAGTGCTTGAAAATTTGAGAAAGAGGTATCATGTGCTATATGAAACTGGATAGGATTAACATACCTGTATTTCTCCTTATCCTTTTATGGACAGTTTCGCTTGTTATAGTTCCGTTTATGATCCCCTCAAGCTATATACATAACCTGACTGGTTCGTCATGGGCTATTGACAATTTCAATCAATTTTCGCCTATGAACATATATCCAAAAGTAGTCTATTTAATAGGTGATATAACGTGTCATCAGATTGCAGAACGGTCTTATTACTTTAATGATAACCAAATGGCGGTGTGTAGTAGATGCTTTGGCATTTATCTTGGTATTTTAATTGGGATGGGAGTCGCCCTTATTAGAAAGATTAATCTGACAGGGAAATTTGTTGTGATTGTGCTTTTATCTGTGGTTCCACTTGGGATAGATGGAACCGGGCAATTATTTGGATATTGGGTAAGTAATAATACACTGAGATTAATAACGGGATTACTTGCAGGAACAGGCGTTGGAGCAGCATTTGTAGTTTCTGTCGTTGAACTGCAAAATATTATCCAGTTAATTAAGAAAGCTTTATATAGTAATTAAAACAATAGATGTGAAGGAGGTATTAATATGGAAAAACGTTTGGCAGTGGTGGGTCTTGCTATAAGCTTGGCGTTGTTACTGATGACAGGAATTGGAAGTGCGTATAATGACTACGATGATGCGGGAGCACTCGG
>JAGLZV010000092.1 GCA_023131215.1 Candidatus Methanophagales archaeon
GTTTTTTTAGTCACGCAGCCCATTGCAACGTTCTTTATCGCACCACCGAAAGAAGAAGCACCATGACCTGTGGCATGCGAAACGACAAGCATCTCATCACTGTCATATATGCTCTTCGCTATTTCCACTTTCTCGTTAACTTCCACACCATCGTCTTTCAGACCATCTGCTATAATCACTGGACAGCCGAGATAAGAAGGTAGGAACCCATGAGCAAATGCAGTTCTGTAATAGTCCATCGCAGTATATCTTTCTGCCTTGTATATAGTCGTGGTATCGGTAACGAAAGGGTCTCCACCATGCTTCTGCACCACTTCCACTATCTTCTTCACGTAAAGAGGTTTTACGAAAGTTTTGTTGTTACGCTCGCCCATATGCATCTTCAGAGCAGTAATCCCTTTCAAATCGTCACCCACAACCTTCTCCAGTAGTGTCTCGAGCTTTTCTATAAGTGTCTCTTTTGCGTCCAAGAAGTATACCTTGCTCATTGTTGGCTCATCAATTTAAACTTGTCTATTCATCTTTAAAACTTTGTAATTGGGATTTATTTTTCCACTAACCTCGCCTCCTTCACCACCAATCTTGCAGTATTCTCATCCTCCTCCACTATCTCGCTTTCCACTATAACAAGCCTTTTCTTAAACATTGGTCCATCCAACACCAAAGATTCAAACTCACCGCCTTCTCCAGCAATATTCATACCAATCTTCTCGTCTAACTTAACCATCCTTTCCACATCCTCCACCGTTATCCTCCTTCCAAGCCAGCTCTTATCAAGACCATACGCACTGATGCCGGTGAAAATCACCTCGAAATTGGTTATCACGAGTCGCATCTCCGTTTCCTGATTGATATGCCACAAAGGAGAGAACACCTTGAGGTTTTCTTCGGCAGCAATCCTTTCTATTCGTTCTTTTTGATAATTACTCCATAAAGCGCCTGTTATAACACCTTCTATCCCGTATTTCGCCTTTGCTTCCCTAAAAGCAGCTCTTAAATCCTCCAGCTCCTTTTCTTTCTCTCCCGGCGTCTCTTTCAGAATCAAAGGCAAGCTAATCGCTTCGGCTTGCAGCTCTACCAGCTCTACCGCAGGTGTATGGAACATATACGATTCGGGATTCCTGCTTTTTATGGTGATTAAACATTCCACCGGATAGCCTTCCTTTAGCATGAGCCAGAGTGCATGAGCACTGTCCTTACCAGAACTGAAGAGGCAGCCCAACTTTATGTTCCGAGAAGGGTAAAAAGTCCTCAGGTAGTCTTTCTTATACCGGAACCCTTTTCTCTTTGCGAGCTTTTCTATCGCCTTAAGAAAATTTGAGCCATACTGCACTGCTCTTTTTTTTCTGCTCGCAACTTCATCCAGTCCAAGGGCTCTCGCTATTTCTCTCAAAATCACCTTGTTTTCCTTATCAGACAATTTATACGACGCCGGTATTCGCAATGCGTAATCCACAAGGTCCGTAGCCAAAAATGGTGCCCGTAACGAAATTCCTTGCGACTTTGCTACCAGTTCGTCCCTGTAAAGGTCGTGCTCATACATCCTCAACAGACCGGATAGACATTCCGTATTCAAATCCTCTTTTTTCACTCGTTTATACCTTTCGTATCCTGCGAATAGCTCCTCAGTGCCGAGACCATATAAAACCGTTTTTACACCATCTTCTCTTGCGAACTCACATGCTACATATAAAGGCAAAGCCACGCTTATCTTCACAACATCCGTATCCTCAATCAAAGGAACGAATTCCGTAAGATATTTCTCGATTTCTTCAACCCTTGTTTTCTTTATTTTCAACTTCAAGCCCAAACCCGCAGCAACCTGCTTCGCATACCTCAAATCCTCTGCCTCCTTCATCCCAGGCTCTTCTACCGCCACGGTATAACAAACAAAATCAGCACCCAAATCCTTACACAAATAAGCAATAAGTGTGGAATCCAATCCGCCGGAAAAGAGCACGCCAAATTTCTCTTTCAGAGGTATTCTCCTCGAAATACTTTCTCGCAGCAAGTTCAGCAATTCTTCTTTTATCCGCTCCTCTCCTCCTTTTATCTCTGGTTCAATGTCAAAAAAATCTCTTTTCTCGAAACTCAACCTGTCTTCTTTTATGTTGTATTTCAAAAGCACCCGTGGGTCAAGCTCAATTGCATGCGGAAAACCCATTGCCTCTAATGCCTTTTTCTCCGAAGCAAATGCAAATCCATCGGCATGTGCGAAACAAACAGGCTTTAAGCCTATTATATCGCGTGCTATATACAACTCATCACAATTGTCTTCACGTATCCAATACGCAAAGGCATACACTCCATTAAACCTTTTCTTAGAAAGAAAAGCTTTACCAAAAGAACCTTGTTTTTCTTTAATAAACTTTTCTTTTTGTAATTGTAAAAGAAAAGTTTCTTCATAGCTGGTTTCTCCATCAATATTGCATTTTTCCTTTAAT
>JAGLZV010000093.1 GCA_023131215.1 Candidatus Methanophagales archaeon
TGATGGGCGATGGTGATAACACTTACGACTTTACAGATATACCAAGACTATTAGAGCCGCTAAAGAAAGGAGAAGCAGACCTTGTGCTGGGAAGCCGGTTTAAAGGCGAGATAAAAAAAGGTGCGATGCCCTGGCACCACCAATACATTGAAAATCCTTTTCTGACGTGGATTTTTAACAGAGCAAATAAGTCAAACCTAAGCGATACGCATTCCGGATTTCGGGCGTTCACGAGAGAAGCATATAAGAAAATTAGAACGAATTTAAAAGCAACCGGTATGGAGTTTGCAACAGAGATACTTGAGATTGGTATAAGAAAGGGTTTGAGGATTGTTGAGGTGCCGATTGTTTGCAAAGATATATAGCATAGCGTAGCATGGTAAAAAGCGAAATAGTTTCCAGACTGGACTGCTTAAGGCATACATTACATGCACTAAAAGAGGAAGCTGCGGAGAACATTACTGCTGAACAAGTAGAAATAGGACTGAAAGCAGGATTTGAAGTTGTTGAAGAGTATCCAGATGATCCAAGGGGTTGCAGTTATTTAGTCCTCTTTTTCATAGACAACGAACCATTTCATCTTGTATGTGCTCCGCACGAGGATGCGTTAATAATAGTTACGGTATATAGACCAGATTTAAATAGATGGATGCCAAACTATAAAATGAGGAGAAGATAAAGAAATGAAAACATGCTATCTATGTGGAGGGGATATTGAACAAAGGGTGGTTGAAGTTGAGGTGGAAGGTGTCGTAGTAAAGAATGTGCCCGCGGAGGTTTGCACACAATGCGGAGAGAAATACTTTAAAACAAAAATAGCCACATTCATCCAGAAAGTTACAAGTTATATAAACGAGAGGAAAAAAGAGTATTTTGCTGATGTCTTTTAGATGCACTTCCTTTCATAATAAATGATAAGCAAGGAGGTAAAACGATGAACATGATTATAGTGGCGATGCCTGCATATAATGAAGAAGGAACCATCGCAAAGATTATTTTGAAAGCGAAAAAGTACGTGGATAAGGTTGTCGTGGTGGATGATGGTAGCGACGACATGACTGCGGAACTCGCTGATGCATTGGGCGCGATGGTTGTACGGCACAAAGAAAACAAAGGTTACGGCGCTGCTATAAGAACTTGCTTTGAGACTGCAAAAGAACTCAATGCAGACATTATGGTAACATTAGAAAGAAACTTTGACTATGAGTATGACTAAAGAAACAGAAAGAAGAGAGAAATGCTACGCAAAACAGGGAGAATATAAAGAGTAGTGCGAGGTTTTATTGCAAAAGTATATATAACCCTTAAGTAGTAAAGTAAATCACTATGTTAACAAAAGATCTAACATACAATGAGCTTTTCACGAACTTCAAGAAAGGATTGAGAAACGGCAACTGGAGAAAGCTGAGATTCTTAGATAAAGCGTTATACAGGGCGGCGATAGGGTATGCGAAACGCGGGGGAAGCATAGTCAATGGAAAGCTTGTGGAGAAGTTTTTAGGGCTTATTGAAAGGCTAAAGGAGACGAAAGGCATGAGAATATTTAAAAGGGGATTTGAAAAAGCGGTTGAGATGCTCGAAAGAGGGGAAGAGAAAGGCGTGTTTCTCTGGGCGCCTAAGCTAAGAGAATGGCTGAGAGATCCTGATTATATATTCTGGCTGGGGACGGTGCGGTAGAAATGGATGCTTGGAAATGCGATATTGATTTAAAGTGATGCAAAATTTATATATACAAAAGAAGTAAAAAATATAGGGTGAAAATAATGGGAGTTGTTAAAGCCACGGTTAATTTACCGAGTTCTCTTTTGGCAGCGATAAAAGTAGGTGAAGATGAGCTTGATTTGTTCGTAAGGCGTTCGCTGGCGGTGGAGCTTTACAGAGAGGGTAAGTTATCGCTTGGAAAAGCAGCAGAAGTGGCAGGTGTAAGGAACAAGTGGGAAATGTTGATGTTGCTGAATGAAAAGGGTGTGCCAATAGATTATACAGCGGCGGATGCAGAGAAGGATTTGAAGACATTAAAAGAAGTGCTGGGTAGATGATAGGAATAGATGAAAGTTGTATCTAATTCAACGCATTCTGTTATTAGCTTCAGCGGATGGCAAACTCGACTTTAAAAAAACGATTGATGAGCTCATAGCAGTTGGTTTTCGACTCAGTGAAAAGGAATATAAAAAGATATTAAGTCTAAGTGACACTTTTTCTTTTTAAAAAGAAAACCTGTGCTAAAAGAAAAACGAAAATCTCGTGAAAATCTGTGTAATCTGTGGTTATAATAAGGAGTAGAAGGATGAAGACACTCGCGGCAATTCCATGTTATAATGAAAGAATACCAATCGGATATGTTGTATTAATAGCCCGGAAACACGTTGATGAGGTCCTGGTGATTGATGATGGATCGATCGATAATACCGCAGAAGTTGCAACTGAGGCAGGTGCTGTGGTCGTTTCACATGGGGTGAATAAGGGATATGGTGCAGCGATTCGAACCTGTTTTAATTATGCGAAGGAGACAAGTGTTGAATATTTTTGCAGATAAAACTAAGCTAAATATATAACTGTGTAAATATTAATGAGGAAGGGTGAAAAATGGAGGACGTGGTATTGAGGGAATTGGAGACATTAGCTAAGGAAAGAAAAGAAGATGTAGCCACGATTATAGCAAATGCTGTGAAGATAGGCATCGAGAAAATCAGACAGGAGACGATTTTGGAGCGATATTTAAAGAAATTGATTACGCGAGAGGAGGCAATCAAATTGGTGGGGACGGAGCTTGTGAAGCTTGCAGAAAGACAAAGGGATGCTGTTTTAGAGGATGTTGAGTGGGGATTGCATGGATAAAGCGGTATCTAACGCTGGACCATTGATACATCAAACTTTAGAAAAGTTTGATCAAAATGCTTCGCAATATCAGAAATCGGGAGATTTGAGCTATTGAAAGTATTCACGAAGATATATATCCCAGAAAGAGTTTACGAAGAGGTTTGCGTTGAAGGTATGCCGGGAGAAAGAGAAGTAAGAAGCACTGAAAATATTGAGGTTTTGAGTGTGTCAAAAGAAGAAATAGAGAAGGTAAGCAACAAAATTGATTTAAAGTTGGATGATGGCGAATTACAAGCATTAACACTATGCAATAGACTTAAAGTAGAGATATTTCTTACTGATGATTTGGATGCAAGAGATGCTGGAAAACAGTTAGGATTTGAGGTTCATGGTTCGGTAGGAGTAATAGCAAGAGCTTACAGAGAAGGATCAATCGATTTGAAAAGGACAAAAAGGGCTTTAGAAGATCTTTATAGCATCAGTAAATTATTTGTAACGAAGGCTATCATTGAAGATGCGATAAAAGAATTGGAGATGTTTTAATAGATAAGAGAGTCAAAATGAGTGCAAAACCAGAACTATCAGTCGTAATCCCGACAAAGAACGAAGAGAAATCCATAGGGAAGTGCATCGAAAAGATACAGAGGGTCTTCACAGAGCATCATATAGATGGGGAGATAATCGCTGCAGATAACTACAGAGATAAGACACCCGAAATAGCGAAAGGTATGGAAGCAAAAGTAATTGTGCCGGATGAACATGGCTATGGAAATGCATATCGGCTTCTTTTTGAGGAAGCATCAGGGGATTACATCGTGATGGGCGACGGAGATAATACTTACGATTTTATGGATATTCCAAAACTATTAGAGCCGCTGAAGAAAGGAGAAGCAGACCTCGTGCTGGGGAGTCGGTTTAAAGGCGAGATAAAAAAGGGTGCAATGCCCTGGCATCATCAATATATTGGAAATCCAGTGTTGACATGGATTTTTAACAGAGCAAATAAGTCAACTATAAGTGATACGCACTCAGGATTTCGGGGATTCACGAAGGGTGCATACGAGAAAATGAGAACGGATTTGAAAGCAAGTGGGATGGAGTTTGCAACAGAGATGCTTGAGATTGGTATAATGAAGAGTTTGAGGATTGCTGAAGTACCGATTACGTATTATCCAAGAGAAGGGTCAAGACCAAATCTGAATTGGATTTCGGATGGATGGAGACATCTGAGGCATATTATTTCTGAGCATGTTACATTAGGGCGAGGTGCAACTGTGGGAGAGGGCGAATAAAAAAATGGACTTATGAACACACATGTTCCTGCCTTTAATTGCACTTTATTCGGTTGGCGAGTTCAGAAAATGCTAATG
>JAGLZV010000094.1 GCA_023131215.1 Candidatus Methanophagales archaeon
TAATTAGCAACAAGTCTAATATAAGTAAAACTTTAAACCTGTTCGTTGTGAGCGCAAAAAACACGTTAGAGATAACTCCAAGAATGGATATTTTCAAGATGCTTTCACCAAAAGAGCAATTTGTCGTATTATTTGATGCGATGTGGAACGAAACGAGCTGGGAGAAATTTTTACCGCCGTATAGCGGGGGAAGACCGGACTATGTGCAAGAAGAAAGGGTGAATATCGCTTCTGCACTCTCAGAATGCGAAGTGGACGCGAAGTATCCATTTGTGGAATGGATAAAGGGATTTCGCTTGGAACAGGGAAACACAGAAGATGAACTTATTCTGCCACTCATGACAATAGATTTTGTTTACTCTGTTTTTGATGAGAGAATTGTCCCTGCGCTTAAGTTGTTCGGGCTTCTTGATTTTGAGTATAAGAAGGACAGAAACAAATATTTAGTTAATCGTGGTTGGGGAATAGAATGGTTCGCAGTCACGCAATTTGGAAAAAAGATATTTAAAGAATTTGTTAGAAAAATGCACATAAAAGAAGCAGGAATTGGCGAAGGCATATCAGAAGTAATAGTTACCACGAAGTCCGCTTCTGGAGAGCCTAATGCAGCCCCTATTGGAATAATAACGATAACCAACGACGAAAATACACATTTTATGAAGTTATACAAAAATTCAAAAACGCTTTCTAACGTGCTCGAAACGAATAACTTAGCGGCGAATGTGACTGATGATGCAGTCTTATTTGTGAAGGCAGCATTTGAGCCCCTAAACGAAACCCATTTCTCGCTCTTCTCCAACTTCCCGGTGCTAAAAGAAGCGAATTCGTGGATAATTTTCGACAGTATTTTTATCGAGAAAAGCCGCGAATCCGGAAATTTCCTTTTTCAACTGACGCCCATCGCAATAAAAATAAACAGAAAAGAGGTGAAAGCGATAAACCGCGGGCTTAATGCCGTGATAGAAGCCGCTATTCTCGCAACAAGATATGCCCTAATAGAGGATAAACGTGAACAGGAAGAGCTGAAAAAAATGATGGCGCTTTATGCCGATATTGTGGAAAAATGCGGTGGACGCGGGGAAAAAGAAGCTTTAAAAATTCTGCATGACAAAATCTTTCTTTAAATCTTTCATTATCATTTCTGTATCCTGTATCTTGGCATGTAATTGCTCAATATCTTGTGGTATAAATTCTAAGCACTAAACTCGAAATCCTAAACAAACTCTAATTAAACCCTTTCAGTTTTTTCGGGGACGTGGGCAGAGCCCACGAAAACTCAAAATTCAAAACAAACCTTTCTTTTGGAATTTTGGATTTGGATTAAGCCCCTACTGGGCTTGCGGGGTCGTGGGGCAGAGCCCCACAGTTTAGGATTTGATGCTTAGGATTTAGGATTTTCCACTCCTTATTGAGCATATACCTTGGCATCATTTTCTTGTGTAATCTCGTGGTTTTTTACCCCTCTCGCACCCTTGCCTCCCTGCCTCACCGGCATGCAAACGTTCAGGAGCCCACCGAGCAAAACCGCAATTACTATTGGATAGAACACCGCAGAAATACCAAAACTGTCGCTTATCAAACCCAGGATTATACGGGAAGTGGACCCGAAGCCGAACCCCGCGAACATTAACAATCCAAACGCTATTCCCGTTCTCGAAGGCGGGACTTCTTTGCCTATCGTTGTTATTATAGCAGGGAGAATTGTTGGAAAAATCAATCCTGCAAGTGCTAACGCCAGAATAGCCCACAATAGAGGGAGAAAAGGAACGATGAAAAATAAAGGTGCAGTGAGGAAAAAGCCATAAGCCATTACCTTTCGCTCTCCTACGAGGTCAGAAAAATGCCCGCCAACAAATTTGCCTATCGCTCCTCCTCCTGTAAACACACACGTTAGCATCACTGCAAGCTCGGGACTCAGCCCTTTTGCTTCGTTAAGGAAAATGGGTATGAAAGTCAATGACCCACCGAAAACGAAGCCAAATAGCCCTTCTATTACGTATATCCTTCTTATCAAACCTCTACTTATGGTTTGCCGGAGAAAATCTTTTAATCCCATGTCATTAGCATTAGCATTAGAATTAGAATTGGCATCTAAGAGCAATTTTTGCCTCTTTCTACCCCATTCTATTTTTCCTTCTCTCACCATTCTGAAAAGTAAAAAAGCGAAAAGAATAGCTGGAAATGCCATAACAATGTAAACGAAACGCCAGCCAGCGTAAAAACAAATGAAGCCCGCTATTAATGGCGTTATGGCAATCCCTACACTCCCACCCATCTCATGCACTCCAAATACTTTCCCTCGCCTGATCTTGAAGGAATTTGCGATGTGGGACAGCGCAGAGGGGTGATAGAAACTGAGCCCGAAACCCATAATAATAAAAATTAGTGTAAGCGAGAGAAAATCGTAAGAAAGGAATAGAAGAGCAGAGAGAATAGCAGTAGAGAAGAAACCCAGACTTATCAGTCTTATTCCATCATATCTATCTGATAGCATCCCTGAGAGTATGCTCCCCAGCCCAATAGCAGCCGCAAATGCAAAAGAAAGCATGCCTACCATCGTGTTACTCAATTGAAACTCAGCCTTTACCAAAGGTGACAGTGCAGGAAGTGTCGTAGCTAAGATGTGCATTAAACCATGCAATGCAATAAAAGGTATAAGTGTAGGTATAAGTGTAGGTTGCGTGTTTGACATCCTCTTTTTCATTAAACTTTTCTTTTAAATTTAAATTTAAAATACAAAGTATGT
>JAGLZV010000095.1 GCA_023131215.1 Candidatus Methanophagales archaeon
GGTCATCAAAACCGACCTCTTCCACATCAAAATGTTCAGCGTCAAATTCTCCACCAAGCCACTCCAACATTTCTTCATGCTTCTCATGCTCGGGATTTCTTATGATTTCTAAAAGCTCTTCATACCCCCAGATTCCTCCACAATCTTCAGGCGGACATGCTCTTTTTCCTTTTATACATATCGGATAATTAATATCTTTTTCTCTAAGAAGTATCTTTTCCAATTGTATTTTGTGTTCCCAACTATCACCGAAATCATATACGTAATCTGCCGTTCGATTTTCCATAGAGAAATAGTCTGCTATTTTTTGTTTCCATTCTGGAAAAACTTCTCTACCAAAATCTTCATTCGGGATTCCTATATTCTCACTTAAACCTGATGAAGGATTTACCAGCTCGAATTCATGCAGATGATAATCTATCCAGCCCATAGCGTCTTGGATGGCGACATGGAAATCCCAGAATGTATAAGTTTCCGGGACCTGTATTCGCCGCCAAATCGGCGGTTTAATTCCCTTCAGTGCAATCTTAAATTGGTACACTTGATTGTATTTCTTTTTCATTATCATTTCTCCTTCTCTTGATTATCAATATCTCTACCTTATATATACATTTTTGTGATTTGGAAGATGCATTCCATCTAATGTCTCAGGGCTTTGCGAAGTGTGAAGTATTTTGGCGAACGAAGTGAGCCGCAAAGTCCGTGATGGTAGTAGAACTCCTTTTTGGGCATAAGTAATCGAGTGCTCATAGAATGGAAGGAATGTCTAAAAACTGTTAGACTATAACATGAAACTTATAGAGAATAACCGGAGGGTGAATTGAATACAATGTTTTTCAGTATGATTGAATTTGTAGTTGAGGGAATCAATGCGCCAAAAGCAAAAGGCTATAGGCAGTGATATGTCATGTTATATATCGTACTACACCGAAACGGATAGATATTCGTATAAAGGTTTTAAATTTTCGAAACATTTTAATATTATATCAATTGCCTTAGGACTAGACAATTCTTGAACTTTGTCATATTGTAAATCATAGCCTATTTCTAACTGATAGTTATATTTTGTTTTTGTATTTGCTACTGATCGAATAAGATCCCACCAGATATCATTAAATTTTGAAGGATCAATTCCTAACAATGTTGCAATAGTTATTATAGTTTCAGCATCTCTTACAGCGGTTTGTTGGTGAAAATAATGTCTTTGCCTAATAGAGATTACAGCTTCAGAATTTTCAACTCTGTCCTCATAGATTTTTCTCAAAAAAGATTTAAATGACTCTATATTTTTTCCATTATTCAAAATTTTTGCAAAATTTTGCCATTCTCTTTTAGCACCATTACCTAATGTAATGACACATCTCAATTGATCAGATTGAACAGTAAAAGCGGGATGTAAACTATTTCGAGGCTCATCCTTATAATACCATGCTTCCCAAGGAAAGCCTCCACTAGAACTGATTTTTGATCTTTTATTCACACAATTTGGATAGAAAATCCCAATTTTAGGTGTAATAATTGACGATACCTTTTTGACATAATGAGTGGCAAGGTCTCTATCATAACCTCCTTGGAATCTAAAACCCATAAAAGGTGTCATTTTATAGTGTCTCTCCATATAATTTATAAACTCCTCAAATAAATATTCTCCAACTTTATCTGATTTTTTCCCAGGTCCATTTTGTGATAAAAATTCTAATAAATCAGGCCAAGATACAAAGCGAATATTTTTATAGTGATTCTTGATTTCTTTTACCAAAATTGGCTCTTCCTCATCTGGTGAAATTACAATTAGAAAGGAATTATCAAAATCTGATAACTGCTTTATATGCCCACTAAGCTGCTCTTTTCGTAAAGAATCTTTTTCAATCTTTGTTTCTATTCCGATACAAAAATCATAATCATCTGTGTAAATATAGCCGTCTGGAACGCTTTCACGCTCTTTTATAGGAATTGGAGATGCTTGAGATAGGAGGTTGATTTTCTTTTCGGAGAGTTTTATATTGTACTTTTTCAAAAATTTGTCTAATAAATCACGATTGCGACTGAATACGACAAGCAAAGAATGAGTGATATGATTTTCTTTTCTATCATACTGATCAAATACATTTCTAAGTTGTTTTCTCATTTTATATCATATATTTGAGTATTTATGATGTCTCTAGATAGCATATAACGCTGATGTAGCTAATACCATTGTCATACCACCTATATTTTGGGATAATACTACAGTACTGAAATGCGTATGTCATCCCATTCGGGATGACCGCTCCAATAACCTTTACGCTGGCCTATACCATCCCCAACCTCTCCAGCACCTTCCTCAACTTCTTCTCGTTAGATTCACTCAACGCACCCAGCGGCAGCCTGACGTGCCCTGCGGGCAAACCCATCATCTCCGCCGCCTTCTTCACCGGTATCGGATTCGTCTCCAGAAACATCGCCTCAAACAGAGAAAACAGCCTGATATTAATCTCCTTCGCCTTCTCCACCTCCCCTTTCAACATCGCATCCACCATCTCGCTCATCTCCCGCGGTGCGATATTTGCCGCTACGGAAATCACACCCTTGCCTCCCAAACTCATTATCGGTAGCGTGAGAAAATCGTCTCCTGCGACAACCGTGAAGTCCAAACCCCGTTCCGTCACCGACCTTATAATCGCACCTATCTGTTTCAAATCGCCCGAAGCCTCCTTCACTCCTTTTATATTCTCCACCTCTGCCGCAAGCTCCACCATCGTTTCTGCACTCACATTTTGACCCGTTCTCGAAGGTATGTTATACAAAATCAAAGGTATCTCCACAGAATCACCAATTCTCTTGAAATGCTCTTTTAGCCCTCTTACATTTGGTTTGTTGTAATACGGCGTAATCAAAAGGCAGGCGTCAGCACCCGCGTCTTCTGCATGTTTCGTTAATTCAACCGCTTCCTTTGTGTTGTTCGACCCCGTGCCTGCTATCACCGGCACTTTTGAACAGTCCACCACCACGTCTATTACTTCCTTATGCTCCTCATGCAAAAGCGTTGCGGATTCGCCTGTCGTACCACATGGGACTATTCCCGCTACGCCACCATCAACCACGTATTCCACAAGCCTCCTCAAACCTTCCTTATCTACTTCGTCATCCTTTGTAAACGGCGTTATAAGCGCCGGATACACACCTTCTATCTTCATCATTTCAATCCCTATTCCTACTCCCCCTCCTCTTTTTATGTGCTATATATCCCGCTATTCGATTTCTTATGCCTTTGCTCTCTACATTAGTATGCTCCGCCACTATTTTCTTATTTACGTCGAAGTCATCAGTGAACTCCGGCACTTCCTTCAGCAATTGATTTGCCAATTTCTTTATATAAGTCGGTTTAACCGTGCCCACTGCTAATCACCCTCACCTTTTTCACTTTCACTCCCTGTTCCTGTACTTTCTGCTGCTTCTGCTTCTGTTGCTTCCATCTCTATCCCTTCTTCTCCCCTCTCTCTCACGTCACTTATGCCTATCATCAAAAACACTGCACCCAGCAGCAGCACAATTATGGGAACAACTCCTAATATAACCGTCACCAGCGCATCCCTGAAAAAAGCTACTTGCGGTATAACTAACATACCCACCCCTGCTATTGCTAATGCGAGTCCTAACAATATCTCTCCATATTCTTTCATTTTTTATATCACCCCCTCCTCATAATAAATTCGGCAATTTCCGGCTTGTATCTCCATTCCTCTGGTAAGACCTTCTCCTTCCTGTAATACTTCACAAGCCTTCTTATCTTTGATTCGGTTAACTGTATAGCTCTTTTATTATGCACGTCCTTCTTATTCTCTTCTATATGCTTTCTTATCCTCAGCGCTTTTCGCATCAAATTCCGCAGGTCTTCTGGTATCTCAGGCGCAATATTTTTTTCCTTTAATATCCCGGTTATCTTTTTCCCCGTAACCTGTGCAACGCTCGGCACGCCATTGCTATCCCTCAGTGTTATTCCTATCTCGCTTGTCGAAACCCCCCGCTCGTATTGCTCAACTACTTTCTTCTCCACTTCTTCCGCTGTCAAGTCCACCCATTCAGGTACTGTCTTCCCGAGGCTGAAGCTAAATAGTCGCTTGGAACTCGATTTCCCTCTCCTCCTCGCATACATCCTCGCCATTTTATTTTCTCAAAGCCCTCGATTTTTTGCCAAATCTATTACCTAATCTTCATTTTGCATATAAATATCTTATGATGTTCTTCGCCATTAACTTGATGATGCTTGGATTTTTTAAAAGTTCACGAAATACAAAGGACGGATAGTCCATATCCCCCCGATTTGTTATAAGCTGCATCATGTCTCCTTGTGATAATACATGACAAATTGTATCCAGGTCCTCGTCGCTAATTATACACCTTAATCTGTGAATCTTCAGTCCAAACGCTATTTCCTTCCCTATTTCCTTCAGCCATCGTTTCTCATACTCCTTCAGCACCTCCATATCCCCTTCCAAACACGCTTCTGCCGCTATCTCCCCCGCTATCTTCCCGCACTTCATTCCGTAATACACACCACCGCCGGTAATTGGCTTGACTTGAGCTGCTGCATCTCCAACCAGCAGCACTCCTACTCCGTCATCTATTTTTACGGTCTTTTGCTTTTGCATTCGCATTTTCCCTCGCAAGCCTACACCTGCACCTACCGGAATGGGAATTCTGCCAGCATTAAAATTTGATGTGCTGCCCTTGTATCTCTTTGCAATGACAGGATGCTCTGACAAAATTCTTTTTAAAAATGGCACGGGGTTGGAGAGGGAAGAAAACCTTTTGTCTATGCAGAGACCAATTCGAGCAATGTTTTCGGCAATCGGGATAACCCAGGCGAAGAAACCTGGCGCAATGGTTTTGCCAACGAAAATCTCTACAAAGGCTTCGTCTATTTCATATTCGCCTTCTATTTGCACGCAGTTCAGGAAGTTTTTTGCGACCTTTAACCCTGCCATTTTTGCTACTCCGCTCTTCACACCATCAGCGCCAATGACCACGGTTGCTACTATTTCCTTTTCACCATTTGCATTTGTGTTTGCAGTGGCTGCCATTATCGTTAGCTTTGTCTCCTTTCCCCTTTTCTTTACACTTTCCACTTTGCTCCTCAGAATTATGTCTGCACCTTCCTTTTGCGCCTCTTTCGCCAATTCCTTATCAAAGACGCTTCTTCTTATGGCAAAAGCTCTCTTATCTGGAGATGGTGATTCTATTCTTAATTCATACGAACGCGAATGAAGAATTGCTCCCTTCAACTCGCAGCTTATGAAGGATTTACTATTTTTTATTTCGCTCTCTTCTATCGCTCTTTTACTTATAAGCCCTGCACATTGAACTGGCTCGCCTATCTCTGCATCCTCCTCGAGAATCAGCGTAGAAGCACCTTCCTTTGCCGCATATTTTGCCGCCATGCAGCCTGCTGGACCGCCACCTACCACGACGACATCGTATTCCTCCATAACAACTCATAATCCCTTATCCTTTTATATTTGAAAAGTTTAATAATCGAAAAGAAATGAAATCTAAACAACCGAGAAAACAAAGAAAAGCAAGGTATAATGCACCTTTGCATATACGACACAAGTTCATGAGTGCGCCCCTTAGCGATGAATTGCGGGATAAATACGAGAAAAGAAGTTTTCCAGTGAGGAAAGGCGATACGGTGAGGGTAGTGAGGGGGGATGGTAAAGGTAAAGAAGGTAAAGTAAGGTCTATAGACCTGAAGAGCGAAAGGATAACAGTGGAAGGCGTTGTTGTTGCAAGGTCAGATTTATCCGAAGTGCCTCGACCCTTACATCCCTCAAATGTCGTGATAACAAAGTTAGAATTAAAGGATAAGCTAAGGGAAAGCGCATTGATGAGGTAATTTGTAATATTATCCGCTCCTTCCCATTACTTCCTTGTGTAATCTTATCATCCTCTTTATGGATGGGTGCGTCTCACCTAACTTATCCTTTAAATCCTCTATTGCGTTTTCTATGCTCGTTCTTCTCCCTCCATCAATCAAGTTATCCGCACATGAAACAATTTTCTCTTCCATTGTCTCTGGCACGAAATCCACAGGAGGCAATCCCATTTCCTTTCCTTCCTCCGCTGTTATTCCCGCACCTACATGCCTTTGAATTATTCTCACCACTTTTTCCTCCAGTCCTAACTCCTTTGCCATTTCTCCACCCACGAACCCGTGATCCACACCATGCGAGCGAGCTCTGCCTATGTCATGTAGCAATGCACCCTCGAAAATCAGTTTTTCATCCACGCTATTATAACCTTCACTGTGGTTGTGATGAAGAGCGATTTCCAAAGCAAGTTCAGCAACCGCTATACAATGTTCCACAACCGATTCATCACACCCAACTTCCCTCAGTAACTTTATGCACTCGCTCCTTATCCTTTTTTTATCTCCTTCTTCCACTTCTCTATCTCTTCAATCTTCTCTTCTAACTCTTTTATTAAATCCCTATTATCAACATATTCAAACTTCGAGCTGCATTCATCGCACCAGAAGTCTTTCGCTGCCGCTTCTTCAAATAAAGCGCGTTGACACTCGCACTGGTAAAACACCCCTTTGCGTTCGTCTTCAAGTTGACTCTTTAATTCCTTTAATATTCCCTTTGCTTCCTCTTCCATTACCTTTTTTATATTGTCGTAGTTGAAGCGCCACAAATACGTAATCCAGCCGCTATTATCATCACGCTCAGTCCTATACTCTGCTATTCTGTTTTCATACAACGTGTATAGAACCTTTCTTACAGAAGTGAGTTTGGTATCGCTTAGTTTTGCAATTTCCTCATCTGTTATTTCTCCCTCTGGGACGTTCTCCATTATCTTCATCCCTTCCTCCCCTATCATCTTCCTGAAATATTCCCGCACTACAAAATTGTCTGACTCTAACATCTGCAACAGCTTCACTATTTTATAAATTAACTTCTGACTAAATTAAACTTTCTGTATTTGTACGTACGGCTAAGGTAAAAAACCACAAGATTTCACCAGAAACCTTTTCTTAGAAAGAAAAGCTTTACCAAAAGAACATATTCGTTTTTCTTTTAGCACAGGTTTTCTTTTTGTAAAAAGAAAAAGTGTTGTGTAATCTTGTGGTTATGAAAATAAGTACTTTTCTCTTATTTCACCCGCTTTTTCTATACCCATCTCCACTACCTCGGCTATCTCTTCTTCTTTTAGCCCTCCACTCCCGCTCTTCTGCATCCCGGATAGGGTGCCATCTGCATTTGAAATCACCGTTAACCTGCTTGCGGCTGCGTTTTCCTCATTAAAATTCGGGTCCACCAAGATATTCCCATCAATTTCTACCGCCGTTACCGCCACCGGTGTGTCCCGCATAGGCAGTGTGCTTTCCCCTGTTAAGCCATATCTCTCATTTGGTATGCGGATATTCAGAAGAGAAGCAATAGCACCTAACGCAGCAGCATCCACCAGGTTACCATCGTTGTCTAATATATGTATATCTATAAAAACTATCCATACCTTCTCCCCTTCTTCTATACACAATTTCTCCAGGTCAATTGCTTCTGATCCTCGAATCCCTCTGTCCACTACTCTCGCCAGTTGTACACTGTTTTCACCCGGTGGTCCCGACTCGAATTCCGGCGATGCCAGAGGAACAAGCTCTGCATTTGTTATTATTACCCCCTTATCAGGTGCATCAGAAAAAGGCGCACCGGGGTCGAGTTTTACTCCCACTAAAACATCGGTATTCCCTATTTTCACCCTTGCTGAACCCTCTGCCCTCTTTATTACATCCCTCTCCACGCTTATCTCTCGGTATTCACGAAATCCCCTACCATCTACCCTCTTCCCACTTCCTATCAAATCATGTACATAATCTTTCCTTACCTCATTCACGATCTCAAGTCCCATCTCTATTCCTCACCTTCTCCTACACTCTCACTATATCTATCTATCAACGCAGCTCTTTGCAACTCGTATATCTTATGACATGCACTCATCGCAAGCTTCAGCCCGCGCTCAAATTCTTCTTTTTCGAAACGACCGTCCATTTGTAACAATGTAATTGTGTTTGTTCTCGCCACCATCGCCACCGGCATATCTGCCTCACCGTTATTGTCCTCCATTGCATCCAAATCCAACACCACTTCTCCATCTATTTTACCTACTGCAACGGAAGAAACCAGGTCTTTCATCGGTATCCCGGCATCAGCGAGAGCGACAGAAGCTGCATTTATCCCAGCGGTTCTCGTCCCCGCATCTGACTGAAGTACCTCCACATAAACGTCTATTGATGTCTTCGGATAATATTCTCTCATAACAACGGGGTCCAATGCTTCTCTACTCACCTTCGATATTTCCACGCTCCTCCTATCCGGGCCTGGTCTCTTTCTATCATCCACCGAAAACGGCGCCATGTTATACCTGTATCTAACCACTGCCATTTTTGCATCCTGTGCATGCCTCGGATGCATCTCTCTCGGTCCATATACCGCAGCTATCACCTTATTACCGCCTAATTCGAAATAACATGACCCATCTGCTCTTTTTAACACCCCAACCTCTATTTTTATAGGTCTGAGCTCTTCAAAACCTCTTCCATCTAATCTCTTTCCTTCTTTTATAAGCTCTATTTCTCCTTTTCCTTCTTTCATTCTTCTTTTTTATCTCCTTCCTTTTTCTCTTTTAAACGAATCTAAAAAATCCGCCACTCTATCTGTTAAACCTGAGGTGTGGGACTCCCTCGCAATCTTTAATATCGCCTCAGTTGCGAGGTTCATGTCATCCTCTCTACCTCTTACCCAAATACGACCATTCTTTGCGATAAATATAAAGCAATTGCATTTATCCTTTAACATCTTTATCATCGAACCACTCCTTCCTATAACTCGTGGCACCTTAGTATGTGGTATCTCTATCAATCTCCCACCACTTCTCAGATTGAAATCTTCCTTTAATGCCAATTCTATCCTCATCATCACATCCACATTCATCACCTTAGCCATGATCAAATCATCTAAATCCAAATATCTATTCATGCTGCCAAACTCTATTTTCTCCCCCCTCGCATCTGTAAATTCCGACATGTGTAATCGCGCTTCGTAAGGAGAAGCGATATCAACGATCCAGAAAGGAAATGAAATCTCAGCCACTCTGCCTATCACCACATCTCCCTCCGTTGGCACGTACTTCCCGGAAAGCGCTATCACTTTTATCTCTCCTCTTTCGTCCACTATGCCATATCTCATTGCATAAACCTTACCATCTTCAACGTAAGTTCCCTCTCCTGCACGACTCACCGCTTCAGAAATAAAATCCCCCGGGACCACCACTTTATACATAATTTTTCACTTCACGACCTTCGTTTGAATTTCTCCTTTTGTTATTGCGTTCAAAAAAGAGAAGAGTTCATCTCTCATTCCCGCGGGCACTTTCAACAACGCGATGAATGAACCATCTCCTTGCCATTCCTCCTTCGTCACCTCATAATTCTTTTTTATCTCATATACTCGCCCTGTGTATGCAGCGGGTATTTTTATCGCTATCCGCACTTCCTCTATTTTTATTGGAATTATCGCCCTTATGGCCTTCACCGTCTCATTTACCAACTCGTCCACGGACTTAAAAGGGTCAATGTGCACCTTTGCCTCTTTCATCGCTATCTCTATTCTTGTGGTTGGGTGAGGCGTGTTTGTCTGCGGGTTTATGGAGATGCGAGAAATCCGCTCTATCACCTTATTCTTCTTCTCCTCCACTTTTTTCTTCCTTTGCTCTGCGGTAAGCTGCACCTCGCCTTCTTTTATTATTCTCTTCGCTATCTCTCCTACGTCAGTAGTAGAAAACACCGCCATCAAATCGTTTTCTGTTGCTTTTTCTCCTTTTGACGCCTCTTCAAATATTTCTTCCACCGCTAAGGCATCTCCTATATTCTCTTCAGTGCCGCTTCTGATTAAATCTACTTTTTCAGGGTCTACAAGGACTTCAAAATTCTTCTTACCGTGCTTATACCTCGCTATCACCGCTTTGTCCAGACTCACCATTTTATGTTCATGCCCTATTTCTCCTTCCCTTGTTTTCCCCCTTCACTCGCTCCCTCAGCCTTTTCATTCCTTTTCTTCACTTTCTTTAGATATGGCTCTAACTCTTCGGCACTTAAAATCCTGAATCTCTTCTTCTCTAATTCCGCAAGACCTGCATCCACGGTTGTTATGCTTATCTTCCCTTCTGTTACTTTATACAACGCTTCCAAACCGAGTATGATAGCATCCTCAAGCATGATGTCCTCCTTATACTTCTCCTCAAACATCTCGGTTACGATGCTCCTTCCGGAACCTATCGCAGTTGCTTTATATTCAAGCAATGCACCGCTTGGGTCAGTCTCAAGAAGATAATTATCCCCATTATACACGCCTCCTATCAACAACGCCGTGCCGAAAGGGCGAAGACCACCAATTTGTGTGTATGCTTGCTTAAAATCACATATCTTCTTTGCTAAGGTTTGCACATCTATCGCTTCATCATACACGATTTTGTTTATTTGCGCTTCTACCCTACCTCTATCTATCAGTATCCTTGCGTCTGCGACCAATCCAGAAGTTGCTGCACCTATATGCTCGTCTATTTGAAATATTTTCTCTACCGAGCCACCTTCCAATAACCTGGA
Source organism: Candidatus Methanophagales archaeon (assembly GCA_023131215.1). Classification (GTDB taxonomy): domain Archaea; phylum Halobacteriota; class Syntropharchaeia; order Alkanophagales; family Methanospirareceae; genus JAGXOS01. Next base: position 10,643 of record JAGLZV010000095.1, read on the forward strand.
AGTTAACCTCTTGTCCACCAACAGCACAACACCATCCTGCGCCTTTATTCCCACGGCGGTGGTTCCTCTCTTCACCGCTTCTCTTGCGTATTCCACCTGAAACAATCTTCCATCAGGGCTGAACACCGTTATCGCCCGATCATAACCCATTTGTGGCATCATCTGCATCCACATCACCTCTTTTGTTCATGTTTTTGTTTTTCTCCTACCTATGGACTCGACGGGATTTGAACCCGTGGCTTCCTCCTCGCGAAGGAGGCACTCTTCCACTGAGCTACGAGCCCCGCCTTTTATCCATGATATTTACTTAATATGAGAATAGACAATAAATAGATTAATAAGTGTCGCAGTTTAAAGGAGTTTATCAATTAACAAAATGACACTTCCACCTCTCGTCATCGGGGCATCTTTGGTAGGAATAGGATTTCTGACAGGACTGAGCGGAGCGTTGATACCCGGACCGCTTTTTGCTTTTGTAATATCAGATACATTGAAGAAAGGAGCTTTATCCGGACCACTTACTATAATTGGTCATATTTCCGTTGAATGCCCGTTAATAGTAGCACTTGTTATTTTAGGACTTGGATTGAAAAACTATTTCACTCAATTTGAATCCCTGATCTACGCCATAGGAGGTATCGCACTCGTTTTAATGTCTTTGTTTATTATTAAAGAGGCAAAGGCTGCGAAGTCAAGGTCGAGAGGGAAAGAAATAGGCAAAGAAATGCAAGGGGCGAAGTATAAGTATAACAGTTCAATTTTTGGTGGTTTCCTACTCACTGCTTTTAATCCTTCTTTCATACCATGGTGGCTGGCAATAGGATACCCGGTATTGTTAAGTGGATTTGAGTGGCTTGCCCTGACCGGGATACTTTTAGTTAGCTTAGGGCATTTTCTTTCTGATTTCACCTGGTATTCCTTTGTCTCTTTCTCTTTCGCTAAGGGCAAGAATTTTTTTGTTGGGAAGCGATATGAATTAACGATGCTTGTAATAGCTATCTTTTTGATTGCTTTGGGTGTTTTGTTCTTTGTTAAAGGTTTGAGCGTGGCATTTTGAGAATGAAAACAAAGGTCTTGATTGACATTGCCTTAGGCAAGGAGAAAGCGGATTTAGTGATAAAAAACGCAAACCTCGTGAATGTGTGCAGTGGCGAGCTATACGAAACAGATATTGCGATTGCTCGTGGTCTGATAGTGGGATTAGGAAAATACGCTGGTAGAGAGGAGATAGAAGCGAAGGATAAATATGCGGTTCCGGGATTGATAGACGGACATACGCACATAGAAATGAGCATGCTTTCGGTAGGCGAGTTTGCACGGGCGGTAGTGCCTCGTGGAACGACTGCGGTGGTAGCGGACCCGCATGAGATAGCGAATGTCTTGGGTATTGAGGGAATAAGAGCGATTTTAGAAGAGGCAAAAACAGCACCGCTAAAAGTATTTTGTATGGCTCCTTCTTGCGTGCCTTCTACTGACCCTTCCCTTGGACTTGAGACCTCAGGTGCGAGGATAGGGCATGAAGAGCTAAAAGAACTGCTGCAGATGGAAGGAGTCATAGGCTTGGCAGAGGTGATGAATTATGGTGGTGTCATAGCGAAGGAAGAGGAAGTATGGAAGAAAATAGAGGTTGCGAAGGACTTAAAATTACCAATAGATGGTCATGCTCCTCTACTCAGCGGTAAAGAGTTAAACGCTTATGTCTTAAGTGGTGTCGGCTCTGACCACGAGAATGTCTCTTACGAGGAAGCGCTGGAGAAGCTCCGAGTGGGTATGCGAGTGATGGTAAGAGAAGGTTCCGTGACAAAGAACCTGAAAAATATCGCTCCTCTGTTGAAATCCGTAGATATAAGGAATTGCATTCTCGTCACAGATGGCGACCGAACACCACTCGATTTAAAGGAAGAGGGTTATTTAGACCATGTTTTTAGAAGAGCCGTTGAGGAAGGAATAGACCCTGTAAAAGCAGTGCAGATGTGCACGATAAATCCATCCCATTGGTTCAAACTCGATGAGTTCTTGGGCAGCATTTCACCCGGTAAAGTTGCTGACATCGTGCTGTTAAAAAATTTAGAGCGATTTGAAGTGGAGAAAGTGGTAGTGAATGGAGATATTTTGACGGATTTTGCTTCTCGCTACAAATATAACTATAGGGATAAATACCCAAAATATGGAGAAAGTGTAAGGATAAAGCGAGTGAAACCTGACGATTTTGTGATAAAACTGGAAAGAGCAAGAAAAGCGAGAATAATAGGTTTGATAGAAGGTGAACTCCTGACTGAGGAGCTCATGGAGGAGATAAGTGGTATAGACATAGTTCGGGATATATTAGAGATTGGGGTTGTCGAGAGGCATCATTATTCTGGTAATATTGGCTTAGGGTTCGTAAAGGGATTTGGATTGAAAACAGGAGCTGTTGCTTCCTCTATCTCTCACGACTCTCATAATATCGTTGTTATAGGAACGAACGAAAAAGATATGGCTTTCGTTTGCAACCGCTTGAAGGAGATAGGCGGTGGAATTGTTCTGTGTAGCGGAAGCGAGGTGAAAAGCGAGTTGGAACTGCCTATTGCAGGGCTAATGACCGATAAAGGGTTGGATTATGCGGCAAGAAAGCAAAAAGAGATGGAAGATAAAATTTCTGAGATGGGTTGTAAACTGCGAGCTCCGTTTATCACAATGTCCTTTCTCGCTTTACCGGTGATACCTGAGCTGAAAATAACGGATAAGGGGCTGGTAGATGT
>JAGLZV010000096.1 GCA_023131215.1 Candidatus Methanophagales archaeon
TATGAAGCGGCTCTTGAGACGATAAAGGATTTTGAGGAATTTAAACACAGATTTTATGATTATATCGGAGATGAGGTGATAAAATGAGGAAAGATGTTATCAAAACAAAGATAAAGGAAATAGAGGAGAGCATCGGATTGGTGGAAGAGCATCTACCAGATACTTTTGAGGAATTCTCAAGCATGGGATTGATTAAAGACGGAATTTACAAGAGGATAGAATTTGCAATCGAAAATGTTTTTGATATTTGCGCTGTCATCAACACAGACCTTGAACTTGGAATTCCAAGTGATGATGAGGAAATTGTAGAGAATCTGGTTAAAAACGAGATTTTGAGTGAAGAAATAAAAGAGAAACTCAGGTTGATGAAAGGCTTTAGAAACATAGTCGTGCATAAATATGGAAAAATAGACGACAAACTTGCATTTGAAATATTAATGGAGAACATTCGAGATTTTTATGACTTTATAAGAAGAATAGAGGGGTTTTTAGAGAATGGTGAATGGGAAAGGTGATATAATGAAAATACCCGCAGCAAAGATATACTTCCCTGAGGAAGATAGGAAAGAATTGCAGTAAAAGCAAGAGCAAAATGAAATTTACCGAAAATGACAGCACCTAAACTCCGGGCGATGAAGATGGATAATACAAGTGATAGTATTGCACCGATAATTTGAGCGGTGAATAATGCTGCGGTGTTCTTTGCGATTCTCTGGACGGTGTTCATTTGAGTTATTTATCTAAGATGGATTAAAGCGTTTTGCAATAAAACCCTTTCTCCTCCGCTGCAGCTTCGTCGAACATCCCTCTTACATCAACACACTTTTTCTTTTTAGAAAAGAAAACCTGTGCTAAAAGAAAATCTTAATTCCTTCTTTTGGTAAACCTTTTCTCCAAGAAAAGGTTTCTTCATTTCTTTGGTAAAGCTTTCTTTTCTAAAGAAAGGTTTGTTGCAAACCATTTTAATCAAACTTTTCTTAAAAGTTTCTTCTCTTTTCTGTGCTAAAAGAAAAGATTCTTCCTTAAACGCAGTGAGCACTTAAGTTATCTTTATGAAGAAATTTTTCCGTGATGCACTTAACGCGGCGCTGCAAAAATTGCGGTTCCCCTGGCTAACTCCACACCCCACTAAAACCACCAAAGAAGTTGGATATTTCCAGACTACCATTTCCGATTCCGATCTCTACGAGATGTTTAAAAGAAATCAGTTAGCGCACAACATTGTTTTTGAAGTTGCTTATGATGCTCTCGCTTCCGGGTTCAAGTGCGTCGCCCCCGATGGTGAAGAAAAAGAGGAGAAAAAGAAGGAGGAGTTCGATTCAAAAGTGCAAACCCTTTATCGCTCGTTTATTCACCAATCACTGCTGAAAGCTTATGTCATCGCTCGTCTTTATGGGTCTTCTGGCATCCTCTTCGGCTATCGCGATACCGATGGCTTTGACAAGCCTATAAAAATCAAATCAAAAGATAAAATTGATTATCTGTTCGCTATTCCTCATAAGTGGATCAATCAGAAAGTCGGTGTGACTGATAATTCCGGCGCGGTCACGGTGCCCCCGAAACTGTCTCATTACGAGCTTTCTTCTCCCTCCACTATCAATATTGATGCCTCTCGTATTGTTCATCTTCAGCCACCGTCTGCCGAAGAGGATTTTAAAGGCGAATCATGTTTGCATCCCATCTTTGACGTTCTTACCGTGCTCAAAAATGCTGACTGGGCTGTCGGGCAGGCGATGTTCCGGCATGGTGCCGGTCTTACAACTGTCATTGCCGGCGAGGGCGCATCGCAGGCGCAAATTGACACTATTGATGAGGTCGTATCTGAGATCAATTCTAAAACTGTCTTGACGTTTCCTCCTGGATGTAAAATCGAGTCGCATCGTCCTGGAGCTCTCGACCCTGAGAAATATTATAACGTTATCGTCACTCAAATTGCAGGCGGCTCGAACATCCCCGTTTCTATTCTCGTTGGTGCGCAAAAAGGCGCTCTTGAGGCTTCGGCTAAGGATCGTAAAGATTATGCTGATTTCCTCGCTTCTATCCAGTCTAATGTTCTCACTTCGGTGCTCACCGACATCATCAAAAAGTTCCAGCTATCTGGACAGCTTCCGGACATTGATTTTAAAATCGTTTGGACTTCACCCTCTATCTTCTTGATGGATGTTGCACGTGCACGATTATATGAAGCTCGTGCGGAGCATGAGCATGCCAAAGCTCAACTGCTTCAACTTAAGCTGAATCATTCTTCTAACCAGGAGGGTATGAAAGTCGATGCCACTTCTCCCAGTTGATTCTCTGGACATACCCGGGATTTATCTCGTTTCTCCTCATGCTGAACTCATCGCAGCGGGCAAGAAGTCTATGATTGTTAAATCTCGTGACTTCTCTGATCAGTGCGATAAAGAATTAATTCTTTGCAGCTCGGGTCTTTGCTTTGGCACGCTGAAAATGAAGTTGCCTCGCAAAGTCACACGTCACGAACTTGATGAATTGTATCCTACGCATCGCATTACTCCACAGGAAATAAAAGACTGGTGGCCAGATATCCACGAGTTCTATCTTTATGATCTTTATGATGTTTCAGTTTGGGATCTGCCTCGTCATGCGGAAATCCCCCATGGTGTGCAAACATTCATTAAGAAAGTTAAATTCATTGATGCAGATGAAGATCAGGGTTGCGGAAAGGCTTGGGAAGTTCTTTTTGCTAATGGTATGGCTATCCAGTTTTTTGAAAAGGAGGAAGATGCTGATCATTTCATCGCGTCGGGTAAGAAGGATCCCGGGTGGTTCGATTTCAATCGTAAGAGATATACCTGGGTTAAGCGAGAGCAGAAGTCTCCTCATCATTGTTGGCCAGTCAATAAGAAACCAATCGAATGGATTCCTTCTGGAAAAGACTCTTATATTGATGGTGAATTGGCTCCTGTCAATCCCTCTGGTGTTGAACTTGGTGAAGAAATTAAGTTGGATGAACTCTTGGGCTATTTTAAATCCTTCTATCGCACCAAGCCTTATGTTTCGCTTATCGGCGGCATCTGCAATTGGGGTAAGACTAAAGGCGATATTGATTTCTTTATCAATTCCAATCATCGGGATATTGCAACTGAGTTTCGCATCATCCGGATGTTCCCGCAGGAATATTGGCATCGTTTCAAATTTAGATATCCTTATCAGGAAGAGACGCATCCTGGTAAGTTCACTAATCACATAGATATTTTTGATGAGAAGATCGAAGTCACCTCTGAGCCCGAGCTCGTGTTAATGTCAAGGAAATGTACAAAAATTGAACTATTCAAATTTTGCCCCCTTCTCAAACCTTCCCATGGTCGTTACAAAGGTGAAGAATACAGTATAGACAAACTCATCGAGGTTGTTAATGCCAAGCCTGAATGGTATGAAAAAGGCATTTATGTTCAGAAGAAGTTCGATGGTGTTCATGTTCGCTGCGATGTCCAGAGGCATTATGAAAGTGGCCATGATGTCATTATTTTCTCTGAGGAAGGGAATGAGATTACGAAGAATCTTCCCACATTAAGAAAGGAGCTTTCAGAGGCTTCTAAAGGTCATGCGATTTCCATCGTTGGCGAGCTTGAATTCTGGGCAGATGAGAAGCATCAATCCCGGCAGCAAACTACCGCGATTATTCATACTAAGGAAGTTCATCCGGATGAAAAGAAAGTCATCCTGAATGTTTTTGATTGCTTATATTACGAGAGGGTGAGTCAAGACATCCATGACGAGCCGTATTCCGAGAGATTGAAGTATCTCGCAAGGATCAAAGAGATGCCCCATATCAAGCTCGCAGATTATAAGCTTGTGCATTCGCCAACTGAATTGCGTAAAGCCGTTGAGCATTATTCCACTCTCCCAGGCAGCGAGGGCGCATATCTTAAACGTGCGGATTTTCCTTATGAGCTCGATGGTAAGACGCTGCTTAATCTAAAATATAAGAACACTTTTTCTATCGATGCTAAAGTCCTTGATGTTCACGAAGTCGAAGACGCCAATGCCTTCAACTATCTCTGCGTCATCGAAGATGATATTCCTATCGGACGCACCTACAATACTTCTATCAAAGTTACCAAGGGCGCCATTCTTAAAGTTGAGTTCGTCAATCTCTCGCAATATA
>JAGLZV010000097.1 GCA_023131215.1 Candidatus Methanophagales archaeon
ATCTCGACAATGGTCTGTACCGTAGGATCCACACTATTTTCATTATCTGGAATCATACATTGGCTCACCAGGTAAAATAATCGCTTTTATGCTATATAAAAAGTATCAATAGTTAGAATGTCAATCTCTTATCCGAACACGCATGAACTGGTCTTTGATTTCTCGGTTCTCAATTTGACTCTCCTTAAGATTTCGCTTCAAATAGTCCACTGCCGTTTCAGAAGACTCAACCGCGACTATCTTTTTTACCTTTTTAGCTAACGGTATGGTCAATGTTCCAGGTCCGGAACCTATTTCTAAAACTTCAAAGTCCTTATCCAAGACATCGCTCAATGCCTCTGTCGCTTTCCTTCCATATTCGTAATTGTTGTATTTAGCCTGCTCGGAATAGTCTTCAGCGAATTTAGCTCGAAATTCCCTCTCATATAGTATTTTCAAAGGTCTCATTCTCTGCTTTTGCATCACTTTCCACGCTTCTCTCCAGTTCATCTTTTTACCTGATGCATAAGGCGCATGTGTCAAGTTTTAAATTCTCTTCTTTAACTTCTAACATAAACTTTACCCCGGATAATTCTATTGGCTGGCTTTCCATGATACACCGCTTCTCTGGCAAAAGTTTCATCACACTTTGGACATTTTAAATCGCCTCGTGTGTGATCTTCGGCTATCCTGTCTTTATAGCATTTTATCAGCGACCCGAGACCTGCTTTTTGGTACTTGTAGAGTAAAGTTTGACATTTAGCGCAGTAAACCTTTATTATATGGGTTCTTCCTTTTTTCTTTGCGGGCATAACTTTGCTCTTTTTCAATGAGATTTTTTATTTCGTTCTTCAATGATAAGCCAAAAATCGCTATCTTTTTTACTCCATGTCTTACAAGAACCGAGACCACTTTTAAAAATATCTCTTTCTTTTCCATTTTCTATCCCCTTTAAAGATATTTCTTCGCTTCGGGAAAAAGTCCGTCTTCGTGGAATTTTTCTTTGACGTAAAGTTTGTAAGTCATTTTGATCTTCTTTCAAGGTAACTTTTTACCTCATAAACAAAATTTTTAGCTGTTTCCAGCATACTTTTAGCCTCCTCGTTGGTAACCGTAAAACCCACTCCATAGTCTCCAGTCTGTCTCGTATCGTAAGCATCATTGAGAGATTTACCCAAATCTTTTTTGAACACACCCGTTTTTACGAAGTGTCTGCCGAATAAACTTATCACCCCTTTGTGTGATGATGCTTTTAGCCCCTTAGTGAGAAGCACCGCCTCAGCCATGAAGAACATGGCATAATAACATCTTGAAACACAGGAATCGTAATCGCCGTCATTTAAAGCAAGCTCAGCAGTTCTTAGAAACCTTTTCGCCTTCTTTATAAGGTCTTCTATCTCTTTCATACTGCTACTCCCTCTTCTTTCACATTCAGTAAAAATGGCGAGTTATAGTTTTTAAAGAAACTTTCGGGTATCGCTATAACAGAAATTAATTCCCCATTTTCAAGAAGAATGTCAAACAAGATGTCGCTTAAACTTTTTCTCACTGCAAAGGGATTGAGAGAATCATCAACCACTATCAATACGTCAATATCCGATTCTTCAGTTGCTTCACCTCTCGCATAAGAACCATACACCATAACCTGCTTGATTTTCTCTCCATAAGTCTTGATTAAGTACTCTTTAACCTCCTCTACAAAATGTTTTATTTTTTCATTCATTTCCTCTGCTCCATGAGTTCTCTTATACTCTATCACTCCCCCCAATATTCTACTTTTAGCCATTTATTCTTCTTCAAGAACTAATCCCCATATCCTTTTTAGAGGTAACTCTGCTTTTAATTCATCGTCAAATCGTTCGTAATATTTAAAAATCGCCTCGAGCAAATCCCCCGCATCCCATAACCGAGTAGAGAAAAATGCATCCCTTGCTTCTTTAATAGCCTCTTTTGTAAATCCACCCCAAGAAACCAACAATCCTTGTCCCGCTCTGACTTTTGCCATTACACCCCGTAGTTCTCTCAAAATCTTAACATCTGCTTGAGATGACGATGATTTTACTTGTACACAAATTTGAGGGCTGTCAAAACCTAACGGACCCGCAGCAGCAAGTATATCAACACCTCCATCTGGACCCGGTTCAGACACCTTTGTAACATAACCTTGCGCATGGAGAATCGCTTCTACTAATCGTGCTAAATTATGACCTTTGAACTTTCGTCCTATATGCTTTACAATCTGGTCTTTCGCATATTCTTCAACATCAATAGCCTCTTCACCGGGTCCCTCAACAACCTCTGGCGGAACCTTTTTTCGTAGGAGTTCTTTAACACGATTCTCCGCATCATTTCGGCTTATTTGACAAACAGTCATAAATGCACCAAGTGAATAAAGAATATCCTGGTCAAATGCAGACCTGGGAATTGTTTTCAACCATTTTACGCGTCTAATATGCTTGATATTGTTAACAAGTTCGTTGTATTCATATTCCCTACTTACTTCACCTATTGCTATGGCTGATTGTTTTTTCAGCGGAAGTGCTACGAGGTCACCTTTTTGTATTTCATGAATGAATCTCCATATTTGTCCAATTTCATTAACCGCTTGCATTTTCTTCGCTGTTGGATAAACTTTGGCATAAAGCTCTGCAAGTTCTTCTTTGGTTTTTAATTCGGTGAGGTCAGGTAAATCATTCCAACCGATTGTTACTACTTCGTTCTCCAAAGCTCCTTGCTCCTGTTCTCCATGTCTTCCTGCTCTTACTAACCAAAGACTCATTTTATATTATCAAAATTCATATTGCTTCTCTGTCCATATAAAAGGTTTCGTTTAAAATAGCACATGCAATTTATTCTAACTCCTGCTATGCAGAACATTGAGCAAAAACATATAAAGAATACTCCTATATATAATTGAAAGAGGTCCCATGGAAGAAAATAGAATACCAAAGATATTGGTCATAAGTGAAGGAAATTTCCCAAAAGAAGTAGTAAGTAAAACTTGGGAAGATGTAGGAAAGGGCAATATACCAAATATAGCCGAATTTAATATCGTCATTCTAAATTTCGTAAGAATAACCCCTAAAAAAGCAGAATATATTATAGACGCTACTGAGCTTGGCCTAAAAAGTATTCATAATCTTTTATGGAGTAAAAGTGAACTAATCTTGATTACGGATGGAGAGGCGTGGATACCTTTTGATCCTGAAGGGTGGTATGTTTTCTCGATCTTGCCGGTTTCAATTCCTTTTGTAAAAGAAAGAGGAGAGACTATTATAATAGAGGATGAAAGATATAGAGATTATTATGAGACTCATGTCGATCATTGGAATTTTTATCTGAAAGATGAATGTGAATTCCAGAGAGATATAGCAAAAAAATTACTTTCTGGGAGGGAGTATAAAAAGTATGAAAATAATCTTTCTATGTGCCAGCTTTCTAAAGTTATAGCTTATAATGGCTTTGATAAACCCATTTCATTTTCTATTGAATATGGATATAATAGAAATTCCGATTCCAAAATAATGGGCATTTCAGGACCTTTAACTATTCTCCAAGCCCCTGATAAGACAGAATCAGTGGAATCCGCTATCAAAACCTTGCTTTCCAATTATGGAATTCATATTAAAAGTAAAGCACCAACATGGACGAACGATTTTAAAATTCCTGGCGAAGAAGTAGTTGGAAGAGAAATAAAGCAGTTAGAAGAAGATAAGATTGAAACGGAAGAAAAAATAACGTCTAAAGAAGCAGAGAAAGAAGAAATAACGCGTTACAAAGAACTTCTTTTTGAAGATGGAGACGAATTAAGGGATATTGTATGGGATACATTAGAGCTAATAGGCTTTAAGGTAAATAGACATGACGAATATAAGGAAGATGGCTCGATTCAAGAAGGAAAAGAAGTCGCAGTACTTGAAATAAAAGGAAGAGAGAAAAGTTTAACGACAGGGGATGTTAGACAACTTGATGATTGGATAACAGACTATACCTTAAGAGAGGGTAAAGAGCCGATAGGAATACTTATAGGTAATCACTACCGTCTTAAAAAACCAGAAAGCCGTGACGAACCCTTCCCTCCTGATGTTTTAAGGTACGTAAAGGCAAACAGCAGGAAATTATCTCTGATTACTACTTTTCAACTTTTTGAAATATTTTGTATGATTAAGAATGGAGAGTTAGACGCTGATATAGTCAGAAAAGAAATCATGAGGAATGAAGGTGTTTTCGATCTAAAATCTATTTTGAAATGAACACCCCTTTCCCCGTCTACAATTGTTAAATCCCCCCTTTTCTTTTCCCATTTTATGTCTCTTCTTTCGTATCCCAAAACCGACCTTAAAAATAATTCATCAAACGTTCTTCTGACCTCAAGTTCTGATGAACCCTTTTCTATTTCCTTGATTATGTTTTTGAACGCTTTCAATACTTTTTCGGTAAAGTTGGTTTCACTCATCATTACATAAACTCCCTGCCATCTTTCCATGATGAAATACTATTCATTCCTTAAAAGTTTTAAAAGAAAAAAGTGTTTTGGTAAAAACATCCCTACTCTTCTTCTATAATCCAAGTATTTTTCTCCATGCAATTCAAACATCTGTTTCTCCTCTATTCTACAATCCAAATACCATACCGGGATAAAAATAATCATAATTGCAAACCATATCCATGAGAAGAACAGAAATCCTGCTCCGAACAAGGCTATGTAAATGGCAGCATACATTGGATGCCTGACATATTTATAAGGTCCGCTTGTAACCAAATCTTTGGTAAAGAGAGCACGTCTGACGTGATGCCCTGTCCATATCCAAAACGAAATTCCTCCTGCCATCAAAAGAACACCAAAACAGATCAACACAATGTTATCCGTAAATATTTGTTGCCGATTAGTATTAGTAAAGTGCAGTCCCAAATACAAACAAAAACCGTGAACAACCCAAAGTGCTCTTGGTAATACTTCTGCGAACACCATAACTTTTTTCGACATTTTCATTTATTATTCATTCTTGATGCAGTCCATTCCCTTTTCTGTCAACATATACATCTTCACCCACTCCCCTCCACCTCCAGGCACTGGCACACTGCACATTTCACCCATTGGACATCCCACGCATCCCTGACCTTCTCTCGAACTGATTTCTCGGAGATAACCAGCACGAACCATGAACTCTATTCTCGCCATTAGCACGGATTTTCTCATACCGAACTCGTTAGCAAGCTCATCTAACGTGCCACCTTTCTCTATTCTGCGTAGAATTTCCTCTGTTGTGGTCATGTTATTCCTTTGCATTGCTAACCCGAGATATTTTTTTGATAAAAAATAAAAAAGGAAAAAAAGAGGAGGTGTTTTAGATTTCCCCTCCCTCAATTGCACATTTCAACGTGCTTTTTTCCTGCTGTACACCAGACCCAGCAGCAAAATCAGCCCTATTACCAGTATCGAAAAGAATGTCGCTCCTCCCACAACGTCAGGCTCTTCTTCCTCGGGTTCTTCTACCCCCTCAAAAAGCTCCCAGTTCGGCGAGGTCAAAAATTTATCCCTCGTGTCTTCCCACCCTGACTTGAATAGCGCCTTTTCTTCACTCGTTGCATTCTCCGGGATACCAAACTTCATCTTCTTCCGGAGTTCAAAGAAGTTTTCTGGGTATACACCTTCCTTCACCACGACCTTGAAACACTCTCCAGTTGAGTTTTGACAGACATCGAACCTGAAATTATCCAGAGTATTGCCCTTTGATACCTTTTTCAAGTTCTTCTTGCTCATGTTTGTTATCTTAGTCCCGTCAGGCAGAATTATTTTATATTCGCCTTTCGTTTTCGTTTCTATCTTTGGTCCTGTTCCTGTCACGTATTGAAAGCAATGCATGGAGCCAAGAGTGGGAAGTCTGCTGATTATCCTGATGTCATCCCTTGCTGGTATCTCCTCGCCCCATATTTCCAATATTCCTAACTGAGATGCTCTGAATGCGCAAGCTCCACATACACATATAGCTCCGTGATATTCCCCTATATCGTCTATTGTTATCTCTATTTCTGTTCCATCATCTATTATCACAACAGGCTCCAATTCGAACTCTGGTGGCGCTCTGGCACCAGGCATGTGTGCATCAACGGAAATAACCGCCGTAGATAACGCCAGCAAAACCAACGCTACAATTGCCACTGCTTTTAAGGGCAATTTTGCACTTTCCATTTTGCACTTTTCTTTTTTCATTCCGTTTCTCTCTCCTTCAAGATATAATACACGATCACCAGCGAGAACGGCAGTAAAAACATTTCAGGGCAATACGGAGGTGCGTAACTTGCTAAAAATCCTTCTAAGCTGTTAAACCACGTCTCTTCTCCAGGGATAGAACCAGCTATCCTCGCCCATATTGCCATTCCCGCAACGATCCATATCATTATGCTCGCCATCACTGCCTTCGCCAATTGATGTATTTCTGCGAAATTCTTCACGCTGCTCAGGTAAAAAAAGCCCGCAGAGAGAAGAATTATCGCTTTCCACGGCAGGAACATGGGATCTGAAGCCCCCGAGGAATCTAAAATCCCCCATGTAAATCCTTCACCCGCACTTGCAATCAGTTCCGCAGCTCCGAACGCCAATGCTACTGCACCTAAAACTGCGAAATATATCGCTCCAAATTTCTCTTCCGTTTCGTTCATTTATGCCACCCCCAGCATTATTCCTACTAAATGTATCAAGCCACCGTAAACAAAGACCATCGCTATAAGCGAAGCGAGGCTGCCAAGAATTTCTTTCCAGTTCTCTTCCTTCAGCATCAGTGCGAATGTCGCCAAGCACGGGAAATAGATGCAAAGCAAAATCACGGATGTGAACACCTGAAAAGTAGTCATTATCCCTTGTTCCATAAGACCGCCAAGCATTCCCACCGCCAAATCCTTCCTCAGAAAACCTGCTATTAACGGCGCTACTGTTTCTGCTGGCACTCCAAACCACCCCATTAGCAACGGACCCAATACAGCCGCCAGCCAATCCATTGCTCCCGTCAGGTACATAAGACCAACAATTAGACACCCTAATAGAACGAAAGGAACCGCAACGAGGAGAAAACGCGAAGTCCTTATCCACAGCTTCCTACCGATATTTCTCAATGTTGGCATTTGATATGGTGGCACATCCATTATGATCTCAGGCGACTTCCCCGGCACGATTTTGTTAAGGATGAAACCAAAGCCCAAATATCCTATGGCTAAAGTCAGAAAAATCCAGCCCATCATCTCCGGAACTAAGTCTTGCATAATTCCTATTTGCGCACCACATGGAACGAATATCGCTAACAAAGTCATCATCATGAATCTTTGTTTCCTTGTTTCCAGTGGTCTCGTAGCCGTTACGCCCGGAACATTGCAGCCTAAGGAAAGGAAAGTGGGCACAATCGCATAGCCGTGCAAACCTATTTTATGCAGCACTGTATCAACGAGAACAGCCAGTCTTGGCAAATAGCCTACATCTTCTAATATTGCAAACATCAGATAAAACGCCAGCACTGCCCACAGGACTACGCCAAAAACAACGAACAGCCCGCTGGTAAGCACACCAAAAGCCTCAAAGCAATTGTCCGAGGCTACACGCACCCCCTCTTCTAAATGCCCCGCATCTACCATGAGTGCATAGAATTTGTTTCCTAACCCGCCCGGAAAAACTGACTGCAGCCACGGCAGCCAGTGCTCATCGAAAAGCCTGACCATGAAGCCATCAGTAAACAAGGTGCCTGCAAAATCCACAAAAAAAGACCAAAAACCGTATATCACCGCAATTGCAACCGGTATTCCCGTCAGCGGTTTAACGGTGAGTTCCGCAATTGCGTCTTTCAATGTATGTTTACGCGCACCAAACTCTACCGTTTGTTTCGATATCCGCTCTATTAAATCCCATCTCTCATCAACTGACAGCGGCACTTTTACCACCTTCTCCTTCACCTGCGCTCGCAGCTACACTTACACCACCCGCAGTTTCGATAATTTTTTCTATTTTCACGGGTGCCGCTTCCGTTATCTTTGAAACGAGCTCTTTGAATCCCTCTCCACTTATCGCCGTCGTTGGCACTACTGGAACACCAAGAATTTGCTCCAATTTCTCCACTTCTATCTTTATATTCTTGTCCTCTGCAACGTCCCACATATTCAATGCTACTACAACCGGATAACCTCTTTCAATGATTTCCAAAGCTAAGTAGAGACCACGCTCTATTTTTGAAGCATCAAGCACGCATACAACCACCGAATCTCGGTTCTCCGCAAGCATTTTCACCGCTACTTCTTCTGCTCGGTCCTTCGGCTCTAATGAAAATGCCCCTGGCACGTCTATTAGTTCGACATCTTCTCCCTCCAAACGCATCCAGCCTTTCATGAAATCCACCGTCGTTCCCGGATAATTTGACTCAAACACTTTTGCTCCAGTCAGCCGATTGAAGAAAACGCTTTTTCCCACATTCGGATGCCCCATCAATAAAATCTTCATTTCTCTTCTTCTACCTCCTTTTTCTATCCTTATCCCACCTCTACAACTATTTTTTCCGCTATACCCAACCCTAAAGACGTAAACGACTTGTCAACTTCTACCACCACAGGTCCTTTTATGGGCTGCTTTGTCGCCATTCTTATATTCTTACCTTCTCTGATGCCCATACCAGCTACTTGCTTCCTTAAATTCTCCTCTATCTCTTTCACCGTTCCTTCTTCATCAAAATCCATTTCGCTCAACTTCTTCTCCATTCTATTCCTTTCACATCCTCCTCACGATAACTTTTTGCGCCATCCCACGACCTATGGACACCGTGTTTCTATCTACCTCTACGGTAACAGGTCCATAACAGGAAATCACACGAACAACACTGCCTTCAAATAAACCCCGAAGAAACAACTTCTGGCGAATGCCACGACCTCCTTCCACTGCCATGACTCTTCCCTGTTCTCCGGGTTTCAACTGGCTTAATGGCATTGTATCACCGTAATTATTATTTAGAAAAACCCGCTTCTCTTCCACCATTGCCATCTCCTCGCTCACACGTTCCTCCTCCATTTTTATCACCTCAATTGCACCTCATTCCACCCAGACCTTTTCTGCGAGCCCGTGCCCGATAGTCACCAACTGTTCACCTATTCTCGCAAGCACATAGGTTCCCCTCTTTGGAACGGGTGCAGGCATCTCCTTCCTGACCAATGTTATCTCTTTACCTTCCACCACGCCCATTTGTTCAAATTTTTCCTTAAGAGAGGTTCCACCGATTATCTTGCTTATCTTTGCCTTCTCGCCTTCCTCAAGATAATTAATCTGGATGTTTTTCCCTTCCCGTTCTACCAGCGCCTTCGATGCTTGACCTTCGCCCATACTTATCTCGCGGTCGTCTATTTTGAACACTAAGGTCTCGTCTGGGAGATGACGTAAGAACTCTATTTCCTTTTCTTTTTCTATGTCAAGTTCAGAGAAATTACCTTCAAAGACTTTTCCTCCTTCAATGGTTTTTACCGTTCCCTTCTCTCCTGTCTCAAGTCTTAGAAGTGGAAGCGTTTCGCCTTCTTTATCCACATACACCTTATCTGCCCATCCGCGAGCTATGACTGCTTCTCTTCCTGCTGCTTTTAAAGCGATGGGTCCCGCATGAACATGCACGGGTTCAGTGGCTACCACCGTAAGCTCAGTTCCTTCTGAAATGCCCAATTCCTCCAGATAGCCCTTAACTTCTGAGCCACCGTCTATTTTTTTTACTGCTACTCCTACCTCCGGCTCGACTTCGGTCAATAGTTTCATTTTTTATTCCTCATCTCTATTATAAAGTTAGGAATACAAAAACCCTACCCTAAAAAGATTCGGTTTTTTAAAAGAAACCTAAAAAAGTTAGGTTTTAAAGAAAAAGCCGATAATTTCGGTCATGTGTTTTTCATCTACTTCTTATCTGGCTATTGAAAGGATAAGAAGTATCTGCTCAAAATTAAGTGGAATCGTAGGCTCTGCCCACGTCCTCGCAAACCCTGAAATGGTTTAACAGACAGCGAAAAATAAAAAGTGTTTTTGCAGTTTTCAATTTGCATTTTGCATTTAATTGCTCGAAATCCCCCCAGATTTTGAGCAATTACTAATACTTCACCCTACCACCTTTAACATACTTGAACTCCTCTGGTCTCTTCTCTGTTTCTATCAATTCTCTTGTTCTGCCTACTATCTGCGTTTCGATATCCTCCGCCTCCTCCCTTACTGCACTCTTCGCAATATGCAAATCATCTATTTTCATCATTCCCGTTGCCGCCTCGGTAGCCGAGATAAGCGCCTGTAACTTCACCCTTAACGGCTCCATTATTCCCTCTTCCATCACATCTTTCACACGCTTATCCACTCCTGATATACCCACATTTTTATTAGCTGCAAAATGCTCTGCCCTGAGCTTCGCAAGTGTATCAATCTGGTCCATTCCACTGTTCTTCGCTATTGCCTTTGGTATAGACTCCAAAGCGTCAGCAAAAGCATCCATTGCCAGTTGCTCCTTGCCCGGTATCTTTCTCGCAAACTTTCTTAACTGATGGGCGCATTCGGTTTCCACCGCGCCTCCTCCCGGCACCACGCGATTGTCTTCAAACAGTTGTGCAACGGCATGTAAAGCGCTTTTTATCTCGCCCACCAGACCCTCTATAACCCTGAGTGACACTCCCCTTATGATTATCGTAGCTGATTTCTTATGCGAACACTGTTCAAAAAATACGTATTTATCACCACTTATCTCTCGCTGCACTACTTTTCCCGCAAAGCCAAATTTGTCTTCGCTCAGGTCACTCACGGCTTTCACTATCTTTCCACCGGTAGACCGCTCCAACCTCTTCAAATCTGTCAGCTTCACCCTTTTTATTAGCATTATCCCTGCTCTGCGGAACTTACCCAGTGCGTCGTCATCCACACCCCACCGACAGCAAATCACGTTTGCACCCGATTTTATTACCGGGTCTATAACTTCATCGAAAATTCTTGCTCTTGTCTCCCTGAACTCCCTGAAATGAGATGGTTTTGAGATTTTTACATGAAAATCAAGAGCACCAAGCGTTTCCCCTGCCTTACTGTGTTCTCTTGCTGCTGTTCCGGTTGGCAGCTCCTTCCTTCCCTTCACCTTCGGCTCCTTGTGTTCTATCGGGAAATCAAGCAATGCTATCCTCGCATTCCCCATCTCCGTTGGTAGCGCATCCAGAACTTCTCGGTCCACAACAACGCCTTCAGCAAATCTCGTCTCATGTACTCTGCTCCCACTCTTCGTCTCTATTACTACATCATCCACATCTATTGGCTCGTTCTCAGCACTATCGCTTATCCGTTTTATGCTTTCTACTACCGCATCCGCCAATTTATCCTCTTCACAATAATCCTCTATCTTTAATGCGGTCTTCGCTACGAACCTCAAAAACTCATCGCCCCCTTCCCCTCTTACGTCCACCGCCGATGCCATTTCTTTTAAAACCTCTTTCGCGCGCTCAAGAGCCTTCTCATACCCGTTCACCACTATATTTTGATGTACTCCTTCGTTTTTCAACTCGAATCCTCTCTTCACCAGCTCGCCCGTCAGGATCATAACCGTAGCTATGCCATCTCCCACTTTCTCTCCCTGTGTTAACCCTGCGTTTATCAATATGTCCGCAGTGGGGTGCTGATATTTCAATTCCTTTATCAGGCTGTATGCATTACTGGATATGAGGTCAGCAGCTTCCACTTTCGTTGCTCCCTGCGTTATCAATATCTTAGACCCAAAAGGACCGATAACTGGCTTGAACATGTCAGAAAAAGCAGCGGAAACCTGCATATTCGCCTCCTGAATCTCCTCCGGCGGCACTTCCCCGGGTGGTAACTCCTCCTTTATTGTCATCTCTTCTTTTTCTCCCTCCCCTTCTCCTATATCCTCACTGTAATGTAAATGAAGTAAATAATAGCATAAAACATTTTACAGTTAAACTTTCGATTTTTTCAAAGTCCGCACCACAGGATATTGAGTAATTACGTTTTCACGATGCCCCACCTTTGAAAAAAGACCACCTGCGGCAGTGCTCCCTTATTATGTCTGACCTGCTTAGTATTCCAACCAATTCTTTCTCTCCCTCTTCAGTTCCTCCCTTTACCACCGGCAACCTTCCTATATTGTAAGTGTCCATCTTATGCAGGACATCCTCAGCTCTTTTGTGCTAATTTCTTTCATCACTGCTACTTTTATCCCTTATCCTTTTAAAATCGCTCTATTACTTTATGTTCCAACATTCTTTTTAATAATTATTTGCAAAGATGAGATGTAGTAAAAGAAAATGCCTGAATCCTGCTATAATCTATCAGAAATACTCCGGGCTGCACTTATGTGAAGCCCATTTCATTGAGGATGTAGAGAGAAAAGCGAAAAAAGAGATAAGAAAGGAGTTGATGATAGAGCGCGGGGATAAGATTGCAGTGGCACTGAGCGGGGGGAAGGACAGCTCAGCTCTTTTATATATGTTAAAAAAGATATTTCATCCACGCAGCGATTTAGAATTCTTTGCGATTGCGGTAGATGAAGGAATAAAAGGATTTCGTTCGGTGACATTAAAAAATGCAGAAAATATTACAAAGGAGTTAGAAGTAGAACTTCATACTTTTTCCTTTGAAAAGGAGTTTGGATTTACGCTGGATGAAATCGCAGCGAAAGGATTCGAGCAGGCGCCTTGCACTTTTTGTGGCGTTCTGAGAAGGAAGGTAATAGAAACAAAAGCGAAGGAATTAGGCGCCACAAAGGTTGTAACTGCTCATAATCTGGACGACGAAGTTCAAACGATTTCGATCAATTATATACGAGGGGATATAGAGCGGTTGAGTAGGCTGCGAGGGCGAAGAGAAGAGTTTGTTCCGAGGATTAAACCGCTGAGAGGAGTCCCGGAAAAGGAAGTTGCTTTGTATGCACTTGTAGCAGGAATACCGATAAGTACGGTTCAATGTCCTTATGCCAAGCTATCTTTCCGTTTCACGGTGAAAAAAATGCTGAATGAGTTTGAAATGAAACACCCGGGGACAAAATACTCTTTGTTGCGGGGTTACGAAAGGCTGTCAGAATTTTTGCCGACAGCGCAACCAGGGAGAAAGCTTTTGCGGTGCGAGCGGTGTGGAGAGGCATCAGCATCAAGAATATGCAAGGCTTGCGAGATAGTTGAACGTATGAGAAGTAGAAAATCCTAAATCCCAACCTCTAAACCCTAAACAATTTCAAAATTCAAATCCAAAAAGAAAGATTTGTTTTGAATTTTGAGTTTAGATATTGGAGTTTGTTTAGACCGGGGCTCTGCCCCGGTAACCCCGCAAGCCCAGTAGGGGCTTATTTAGAGTTTAGTGCTTAGAATTTATACCACCGGATATCGATCAATTACCCTGTGAGGGAAGGTTTGTAAATGGCGGAACTCTCGATTCCTTTACCTTTGTTCCCTCTTTTATCTCACAGTATGCACCAATGATAGAATCCGTTACCTCCGCTTTTTTTATCACCGTGTTCTCACCAACCACGCTTTTATTTAGCATGGTTTCACTCAAATTCGCATGAGAGAATACCACGGAATCGTACATTTTGCTTTTCGTTATCTCAGCATGGTTGCCGATAACAGCAGGACCTCGTATCAAGGACTTCTTCACCACTGCGTATTCGCCAATAGCGACATTTCCTTGAATCTCGTTATCTTCTATCTCTGCTGTGGAGGCGCATTCGAATCCTTTTTTCTCTAATATCCACCTGCTTGCTTCCATGTAGCCCTCCAGATTACCGACATCAGTCCAGAATCCATCAACCACGCACCCGTAAACCTCCTTTTTCGCTACGAGTATGGGAAACAAGTCCCTGGAGAAATCAAATTCGCTGCCTTCAGGAACGTATTCCATTACCTCGGGTTCTATAATATACAATCCAGCATTCGCAAGATTTGAGAAACATTCACTCGGAGAAGGCTTCTCTTTAAAATTCCGTATCCTTCCATCTGCTTCTGTCTCTGCTATTCCATATAAAGATGGATTCGGCACGGGCAGGAGAGCAATGGTCACAAGCTTTCCATGCGTTTCGTGGAACTCCATCACCTTTCTTATGTCTATGTCAGTGATGTTGTCGCCTTGTATTATGAACGATGTTTCTCCTATCGCTGCGTTTTTTACCGACCCGGCAGTTCCTAAAGGCGAGGGTTCCTCAGGATACGAAAGTTTTAAATCTTTCCTTTTGCTGAGATAATTTATCGTTTGCTCTTGGAGGTAGTTTGTGGTGATAACGATGTCTTTTAAGCCGTAACCAGCCAGATAGTCCACTATGTATTCTATTACGGGTTTATTCACCAGAGGAATCATAGCCTTCGGCGTGGTAAACGTAAGCGGTCTGAGTCTTGTTCCATATCCACCCGCAAGGATTACTGCTTTTTTCATACAAACTTTCTTTCAAAAGAAAGTTTGATCAAAGAAACATATATTTTTTAGTAAAGCTTTATATTTTTAGTAAAGGTTTTTGCGGAGAAACCTTTCTTTGAAAAAGAAAGCTTTACCAAAGAAAAGTTTTTTCTTTTAGCACAGGTTTTCTTTTTTGAAAAAAAAAGAAAAAGTGTTATGATAAGAAAAGAGGAGATAGAGCATATAGGGTGGCTGGCGAGGATAGAGTTAAGAGAGGATGAGAAGGAATTATTTGAGAAGCAATTGAGCTCGATATTAGATTATTTCGCCGTACTGGATGAATTAGATACTGAAGATGTAGAACCTACATATCACGTAATCGGCATAACGGATGTGGTAAGGGAAGACGAACCGAAGGAGGCGTTAAGCCAGTCAGAAGTGCTGCGGAATGCGCCTAAGAAAGAGAAAGGGTATATCAAAAGTCCGAGGATGTTATGAGATAGGGTAAAAAACCGCGAGATTTCACAAGAAAATGAAGCCGGGATTCTATGATGCAGGATACATGATACAGGTTTGACTTGTATCTTGATCTTGTATCTTCAATTATTTTCTCATGGAAATCTGTGTAATCTGTGATGATTGACAATCCACAAGAATTCTATCACGAACTTTTGAAGATTTTATCGGGTGAGCGTAAGCGAAGGCAAGGATTTGCGTAGCAAATCCGCAGAGTCCTGGTGAAAGGAAAAGGTTTTCATGATTGAGATTTAGTGTTTTTGCCTCATCGTATTTCTTCTTCCTTATTAATTATTGTCTCCCAGATTATCTCATCAATTTCCGTTCTTAATTTTTCAATTTGATTTCTCAGTTCGTTATTTTTATCCTCTTGTGTCTTAATTTCTTTAGTTATCTTATCCTGAACATCTAAATCTGGGCAGGGGACTTTAATGTTCAATAGATCCAATGGATGGATTCTAGGATGCCTTTTCCCATACATTAACAAAGAAGATTTTGCTAAATATTCATGGCTTAAGAGAAGATATTTTACATATTCAGTGATAGCACGGCCTTTGTTCACTTTGAAAGGTAATAGCTCAGTAGTCCCAATATAATTCTTCTCTGAGTCATTAAGTACTGTATAACCCAAATAGGGATCTATCTTAGATGTTATTAAATCGCAATCTTCAAAACAAACTTTATCTGAACCAATTTCATTTACAACTTTATCTTCATTAATTATCCTACCGGTTCCCGCCTCGATGTCTTCCAATTCAATCAGGATGTATTCATCCTCCAAGATTCCCTTCTTCAAAGTTTTAGTATTCATTAGTTTCATAAGGTCGGATAGTCTCATTATGGGAATGTCCCTATTTGTTTCTTCATATAATAATCCATCGTGAATATCCCAAAATGCGCGGTATTGAGCACCACACCTGAGAAAGATTTGATTCTTTATATTAGAAAATAACGACGATAAAACTTCAAAAAATGACTCTTGGTACTTCTTTTTAATATTATTATCTATCAATACACCATCGACTATATTCTGAAGAGGTTTTAATTGCTTTTCATAATTTTTTATTTCTTTTTCCAATGGAAGTATCTTTTCGATTATTTGATTCTGTTTTGATATATCTATATCAGGAAACGGAAGTTTTCTAATGTATTCCTTAGATAAGTTTTTTTGGGTTTTACCCGTCTCTGTAGCTCTGAAATAATTTTTTATCATAGCCGTGTTCAAATAGTATACTAAAAAATAGGGATTGACCAAATATTTATCAACTTTTATTTTAACCAGATAATGGGATAGAGTGAATTGAATGTCTTCAAAATCAGCTTCGTAAATAAAGCATTCTCCTACGCTTGAAGATATTGCCAAAATAATATCCTCTTTTTCTATTGAATAATCACTTAATTCTTTTCCCTTTTTCTCTATCAAATATATTGGATCTATCAACTTTAATTTGTTTTTATCAATATTCCTTACTACTAGATGTATATAGCGTGTTTCTTCGTCTGCATAATCTGTTTTCTCAATAGGTTGACCTGTCTCTAATTCAATAATAAATTCCCTCAAATTTTTTATCGTATCAGGTGTTTTACCTATCTCACTTTGTAGTTTATCCATTAGCCAATAATAATCAACATCCGCCCTAAGAAAAGGGTCCTGAGATAATTGACTTAAATTTTTACTTTGATAAATCAGTTCCATATAACATCTCTCCGTAAATAATCCAAAATGGCTTTTGGATTCTCAGTATCGATTATAATCTCCTTTCCTTCATCCGTTTCTTTGATTTGAAATAATTGATTCGGACGTTTTTCTTCTTTTCTAGCACCTCTCTTATACCCTATCTCCTCTGCATGTGCCATAAAAATAGGATAGTCGATCTCTTTGGATATTTGACTGAATACCCACCAATCTAAATTTGCTAATTTAATATCATCTTCATATTTTTTCTTTAATTTATTTAATGAGAGCTTCCTATCATTTTCGTCATAATTATCTTGAACTAATTTCTTCAATTTTTCAATAGATTCTTCTTTCTTTGAAATTTGATTAATTCTCTCATTTATTAAGTCAACTAATGTCTTCTTTCTCTTCATCATGCCCTTAAAATCCGTCTTATCAAAATTATCTATTAACTCTCCTAAATATTCTTCTAAAAATTCAAAATAGTTATTCTCGAATTTATCAACAGCCTCAATGTTTTCAAGTCCTTCATCAAATTTATTATATTCTGCCTCAAATTCATTTTTATCAAATAGAATTTGAGCGGTTCCTAAGTAGTCCGAAACCCATGTCATTGTTTTATCCTTCAAATTATTTGAAAGTAGGAGTATCCTTATCTCTTCCATCAAGTCTTTATATTCTTCAGAGTATTTTTTCCACATCTCATTCCATTCTCTTACTTCATCTTCTGTTTTTTTCTGTGCAAACAAAAGACTCGTTTTTGTCATCGTATACGGTGCAAATGCTAAATGTGGCATTGATACAACCGCTTTAATCCAGAAATATTTGTAGAGAAACAATCTAATATCTCTGTTTGATGTTGTATCAAACACACTTTCGGGTAAAACCACACCTAATCTGCCCTTAGGTTTTAAAAGTTGATACCATCTTTCGATAAACAAATTTTCGATATCTATCTCCTTTTCACCTTTTTCTCTTTTTAGTGATTTTGCTATTTTCTCACCCTGAAGGAAACATCCCGGGAACGACTTTGCAGTATCACGGTCAACAGTAATCCTAAAGGGCGGATTAGACATTACTACATCAAATTGTTCATTCACAGGTTTTTCATAAATCTCATTTTGCTTCTTAATTTGTAATTGAGCTTTTGTATATTTTTCAAAATCTAGCAAAGCATCTAGTGCTTCAATATTTGCCGAACCATCGCCATGACCAACCATATTTACTTTAGTGGCTGTTGCTAAATCCCTCATTATTTCAATTCCATAAACATACTCACGAGCCCAAAAGTTTTGTCTATATTCTGGGAAATTATATCTAATAAATTCCTTGACGGCGTCTGATTTTTTTATTTCACCCCCATGAGATAGAATAAATTTTGTTATATACTTCATAGACTCGATTAAAAATGTACCTGAACCGCATGCCGGATCCATAATGAGTGGTAATCGTGTTTCCGTATTAATCAAATTTAAGGATAGATCCTCAAGATCCAAAGCCCGAATAATAAAATCCACAATATTTGTGTGAGTTAAGTACTGCCCCTTCGTTTGTTTAAATTCTCCTCTCACTATTCCTTCAAAAAAGTTACCAATAACATCATATCTATTTGTAGTGAAACAAATATCTTGCAAAGTCTCAACTACATATCTTACTTTAGGGGAGTCAAAAACAATATCCGGTATTTTGCTCAACTCACTTTTGGAAATTCCTAAGTAATTTGAGTCTGTTAAAGGGCCGTCCTCCTTACCGTAATATTTCCGCAGAACAGCTTTGTCCCCCTTATATATTCCATTTATCCTTTCATAAATCCGATCCGAACTTTCCGGTTCCCCATCTTCATTAAAGACTTGGAATGCATATGGTTCCCCATCTTCAGTCTCCTTTTCGTCATATATTTTAACTAGAAATAATCCCACTAAATTAAAAAACAGTTCATTTTGATATTTTCCTCCACCCCATAATATTTGATGTAAGGCAAGTCTAATTCTTTCTAACTCATCTTTTTTAACGTTTATTCTTAAGTCCGGTGTCCCTTTTTTTACAAATACTGGTTTTCTTACAATCCCATATTCTTTAGGGATCAACATTAAATTAGGTTTGCCATCATCTTCCCAATCATCATAACTTTTAAATTTAGTATAATCTATAGTAATGATCTTTTCCCTTAATTCCCCCTCTTCTTCGTATCTTGTGTAATATATCAAATACTTTAGATTTTTGCCCCCTTTATCTTCAACTGCCGCTACATTGAATAACTGTGTTTTAATAGAATCATCCATATCCCGTTCATAATCATCCGGGGATTTTAATTCAAACATCATAAATGGTTTCTTATTCTTTTTCACTATTATGTCTATTATCGCATCTGTTTTTTTATGAGGATGACCTATTTTATGTCGCTTTTCCATTTCAATTACATCCTTTGAAGCTTGATAATTGAATTTATCAATAAGTTCTAGATACAAAGCCGCCCTTACTTTTTCCTCAGGGTCTGAAAAATCATCAGTATAACCGATCGCATTATATGTTATCCTTCCGCCCCTTATTGTAACATGCCCCTTAGTTTGTCCTTCTCTAATCCATCCCTTTTGTGTTATTTCATATGAAATATCGCTCATATCATCACCTCATAAAATATCGAAATTCACACCTCTTTGTTTTAAGCTCACAAACTTGTTATTTCCAATAATCACGTGATCTAGTAGTTCGATCTCCATTATCTTCGATACATTAACCATCTGCTTAGTCATTTCAATGTCGTCTTCAGTAGGTTCTGGGTCCCCGGAAGGATGATTATGAGCTAATATGATCGCAACTGCCCTTTTCGAAATAGCGGGATAGAACACTTCCCTTGGGTGAACCAGATTAGTTGTCAATGTACCTACAGAAATAAGTTCATCATGAATTAGTCTATTGTTTACATCTAAGTAAAGTCCTCTAAAAAATTCCTTTTTTATTTTCCTCATATCTGATAAATATTCATAAGCATCTTTAGGCGTCTTAATATACACGTCATCTTTCGAATCTCCGAAAAATCTTCGCCCTAATTCTAAACAAGAAATTAATTGACCTGCATGAACCTCTCCTAAATTAAATCTATTAATTACCTTTTCTACACGAGTCTGAGAAAGTATAGGTTGTTCGCCATATTCCGATATTATCCTTTTTGAAATTTCTAAAACGCCTTCCTTTTTTGTACCACGCCCAAAGATTATTGCTAATAGCTCCTGATTTGAAAGAACTTCTGGACCATATTTTTTCAATTTCTCCCGTGGTCTGTCCTCGGGGGGAATATCCATGACTTTTAATCCATATTGAATTTCTTTATTCAATTGCTAACCTCCTCAATATCTTTTAGTCTATCTACTATTTAAATATTTCCATCACCAATCTTAGACCGGCTAAGATTTCGCAAAAGATTTTAGTGTATTTGAAAAATGACTTTGGATTTGAAGATTTAAATCTAAATTCTCCTCCAATCCATTATTTTCATATATAAATTACCTCCTTAAGAATCCGTTCTTTTAATTCAGGGCGCACATCTTTTTTGGGCACAACATCTACCTTAACATCGGTAATCTCTTTCAGGTAATTCTCAAGGCTGACCAGCTTGAGGAGACTGACAGGCTCTTCAAACTCTACAAGTATATCAACATCGCTTTTTTCTTGCTGTTCACCCCTGATATAAGAGCCGAAAATTCCTATCTCTCTCACTTTATACTTCTGACTTAACTCCTCTTTATACTTTGCTAAAACATCCTTTATTTCCTCAAATGTTTTCATTCTTTCACCACTACTCAGTGGACTTTTAATCTTATTCATATCTCTATTACTATTTAAACATTCCCATCACAATTTTAAATCGGCTAAGATTTCGCAAAAGATTTTCGTGGATTTGAAATTTCGAAATGATTTTGAATTTGAAGATTTAATTTAAATCTACTCGAGGTAAAACATTACTTTATAGAAGGTAATTCTCATGGAGATGGACCTCATATTAGCAATAGGATTAATGGTAGTTATCGGTTTTTTTGGTGGATGCGTAGCCAGAAAGCTGAAGTTTCCGCGAATCACCGGTTATATTCTCATTGGTGTTTTGTTGAGTCCTTCTGTTCTAAACATAATATCAAAGGGAACAGTAGAAAACTTAGATATAATCACTGATATTGCTCTGGGCATTATAGCATATTTAATAGGCGGTAGTCTTCATATAGAATCGTTACGAAAATTAGAGAAAAGCATTGCATGGATAACACCTTTTCAAAGTTTGGGTGCATGGTTTATTGTTACAGTCTCAATAGCCTTCTTATGTCCTTTTATCTTAACTATTCCTGAAGCAACTTTCTATCAGACTTATTTTCCTATCGCTTTCGTTATAGGTGCGGTATCCTGTGCAACTGCTCCCGCTGCAACTATGGCAATCATCCATGAATATAAAGCGAAAGGCCCATTGACGACAACTTTATTGGCTGTCGTTGCACTCGATGATGCAATTGCAATCGGCGCATTTTCCATCGCTTTAGGTATATCCAAACCTTTAGTAAGCGGAATTGGAAGTGTATCCTTAATTCAAATGCTTGGTATTCCTTTTTTACAAATAGCTGAATCCATCGCAATAGGAATCGTCTTTGCTTTTGCTTTAGTTTATGTATCAAGGCTTGTAAGAATTCGCGAATTGCTATTAGTAATAATTTTTGGGATGATAATGCTGTGTATTGGAGTTACAAATCTCTTAGGAATATCGGCGATTTTAGCAAATATGGTCATTGGCTTTATTGTAGTGAACAAAGCAAAAAGGAAAGAAATGTTTCTTGTAGTTGAAGAAATCGAAGATGTAATCTTTGCAATGTTTTTTGTTCTGGCAGGATTGCATTTCGATTTAAGTGTCATGAAATCTGCTTTTCTATTAGCTTTGTTAATTGTTTTAACCCGGTGCTTCGGCAAATACGCAGGAACAAGAGCAGGTGCTACAATTTCTCATGCACCAGATACCGTAAAGAATTATCTGGGTCTTGCCTTGTTACCAAAAGCTGGAGTTACAGTGGGTCTAATTCTTTTAGCAGAGCGTACATTTCCTGCTTTTGGTGCTCTACTGGTGAATGCAGTGATTGCTTCTGTTATCATAAATGAACTTATTGCCCCTCCTTTAGCTAAATATGCTATTTTCAAGGCTAAAGAATCCGGTACTTAAAATTAACTTGACATTGTCAGATTAACCGCAGAGTTCACGGAGAACGCAGAGGATGTAGGTTTAGAGCGGTTACTAATACCTGACAACTAACCCCTAACACCTTATTTTCTCTGTGAACTCAGCGTTCTCTGCGGTAAACTTTAAATGTGACAAAATCAAATTAAAATTAGAGGATAATATGGAAGAAACGAAGAAAAACGAAGAACTGTTACAGAAGTTTTATGAGACCGCAGCAGAGGATATAATGGACAAAAGGGTCAGGGATATTCCAATAATTGATAAAGATGCTGATCTAATAGATGTTTTATCAATACTAAATGTAAGCGACCACGTTTGGGTTGTTGAAAGCAAAGGAAGCAAAAAATTGGTGGGAATAATAACTGAATACGATGTTCTTCACATCCTTTCACCGAGAAAAAGGATACCTTCTGTGGGTGCCCCGGATAAAAGGTCTTTACCATATAGCTCTTTCGAAGAGGCATCTCATCTAATGTCACGAGACCCAATAAAATGCGAGTCAAACGAAAAGGTTGAAAATATTTTAGATGAGATGATAACCCGTAGGATAAGAAGAATGCCGGTAGTGGAAAACGGAGATATAATAGGTGAAATAACGCTTCACCATTTGATAAGGAAATTGTATGCTCTTATATTATAAAATATGAAAGTCAGGGAAATATTGAATAAAATCAAGTGGGATGAAAGGATGGACTTTGACCAATTAGAAGTAGTTTATCTGCATCGAGGCGCTCCAGATGATTTGAAAAAGATTTCTGGGCGAGAAATCGTGCATATAGGAAAATCTTTTCTCAGCCTGAAAGCAGAAGGAGCAGAAATTCCTCACCACCGCATCGTCAAGATTTTATATGAAGGGGAAGTATTATTTGAAAGGAAAAAATGACGGAAGCTTGCATTTCGTCTAAGGTTCCAGCATATACGAAGTTTCGGCGAAGCCGAAACTTCGTATATGCTGTGTTATACGCTCCGAGCGTAGCGACGAAGTGTCAGACTTCGGGCTACTATTATTGGATGTCATAACTCCATCCAGAAAATAGAATTGTGCTCTATTGTGCAATTATTAACACCTCGTATAATTTATTACCATTCTTACCAGAGTGATTTAGTTTATATGTATACGCTTTCTTTTTAATTTTTACCTTATTTTTATATGAATACAAAAGCTCTTTAATAGTTTCTATGGGGGGGTATCCCGGAACGCCATATGAGAGCACGATTATTGAATCTTGAAAGTTGTTAAAGATATTATCAAAATTGGTTACAACAGAATCTTTGTCCCAAAATTGTTTGTTTTTAATTAAAGGTTTATTCTTTTTGGTATAATTTATTTTCTCACCCCAACAATAATAATCCATTATTCCTTCAAGAAAATGATACAAATCATAGTAATCTACTGGCGTATGTTGCTTTGACCTGATATAAGGCGGGTCTAAGTACACAAGATCGTACCTCCCCCCATTTATTTCTAATATATTCTTACATTTAGCTACGTTACGATGCTTGTTTGAAAATATTTTATTCGAAATCTCATTGGTAAATTTTATGAACAATTTATCAAATGGTGTATCCCAAGTCTTTTTATTACCAAAACTTCGTTTAACGTCTGCCAAACGCATATAAAGATTTTTTCTATGAAAAAGATTGTAGGGTCTCTTGACTAAACACGCTTGGAAAAGAATGTGAAAAGCTATTGCTTGTTTTTTTCTGAGCAAATTCCCATCATATTTTTCAGATAGCATATATATATTGTGAATAACTGTATCTAACCATTTATTCTCTTCATCCAAATAATATATCTCCCCAAAGTTTTCCTGGATAAAGGTGTGGTAATCAAAACCGTTTTCATGCAGTAAATATTTTATGTCATTTCTATTTAAATTGACCCTATCGTTTTCAATTAGTGCTATACCTGCTTGATAATTTGACAAAAGGACATCGTTAAAAGTGACTTTTTTCCCCATCCTCTTAAAAAGATAACTAACACTTCCAGTTCCTCCAAAACCGTCTAATACCGTGTCGAAGTCTAACTTTCTAAGGTTTTCATATATCCAAGGAGATATCTGTCTTTTGCTCCCTTGGTATCTGGTTGATGGTAACATTGATCTTATTTTCTCTTCCGAGATTTCTAGACCCATTTGTATCACTTATTATGTGAACTACCCACCAGTCTTTAGATAGTGATTTTTAAGGCTGATAAATTCGGCATATACCTTCGATGCCCAATCATTGGATAATTCTTCTCCCATTTTTTTGCTAAGCTCATGAGATATTAAAGTGGGTGTTGGTAGCAGAGTGCATATCGGCTCCTCTAAACCCCATAAGTGCTCTTCATCAACATCAAATGACGCCAATCTTAATGCTGAGAGAATCTTTATGATATCTTGCTTTACGTTCTCTCCGCTATCATAATAAACAAATTCATATCTCGGGAAATAGAACTCGGATGTGCTTGAATGACCTGCGAAAAACATAGCAACTTTGTACTTCAATGCCTCATCTACTATATTTATCGCAGTTAAATTACGACTATGGTAGATATTTTTCAATGAATTTAAGTCATTAACAACTTGTTTATCTGTTCTTCGGTTAAGATTGGAGGTTGTGTAAAAATCCCTTACTATTGGACAGGTTACGTAAATTTCGTTAAACGTGGATGCATTAAAATTATCAATATAGAGCATTCTGCGCATAACCTCACTATCAGTTAAAATATGACCTGTTATATTCCAATTTTCATCGCCCATTTTTTGTTTTATATACCAATCAACTATTATGCTGTATACCTTAAGATTAGGGTGCTTTGCCATACCGCAAAATGTAATATCCAGCTCCCTTGCTTTTCTAAGAGTCTTTGTCATTCGATATATTGCCTCCCTCGTTAGCTCTCCATGCCTATTTTGCAGTTTACAATTCATAGCATGATCTTGAGGAAATATTCGCCCATCTCGAAAATGGATATCTGGTTTGAGTTTCATCCCTCCATAGGGAAGAATATACGTTTCTTCGACATAGAACTGACTTACATCCATAGCAGATTTTGTAGCCCACTCATAATCATTTTCATTTAATTCCGTGTAATCCTTAAATCCGACTATGACCCAATCTTCAAAATCTTGCGTATTTTTTGGCACAACTACATAATTCCAGTCTGATTTATCCGATCCTCTTGTTTTTATAACTCCAGCAGCATTATTTACGACTACTGGTGATGAGAAATTGGGATTGAAAGGCGTAGCCAATTTAAATCTGTGTTGACTTGCATCACATGCACTCATCCGTAAGGGGAATTCTTCACCCCATAATTCAATATCGAAGGGAACAGAAATTTTTTCGATGAAATATTCTCCCAAAACGTTTTCATCGACATGTTCTTTTATCCTATCCCAATGTGGCTCACCGCTGAACATGTCTTTAGAACTTACACCTCGGAATGCCAGATCATCAATTTTAATGCCCAACCCTTGAAGAGCTAAATCACTAAGTTGACTCGCCCAAATATATTTTCTTGATCTCTTCTCTTCTTGTATTAATTTAACAAGGTCTTTTATACATTCAAAGTACAACTTCTTAGGATCTTCTTTCATCAAATTTTCCCTAGCTTCTAATACAACATCTTTTCTTTCCTCAAAATAGCTTGCACTTACTAATATCTCAGCTGTTGACCTAATAGATGGCTCCATCCTCCTCTCTGCTTGTGCTCTGGATAAAATCTCCTCAAAAATTACCTTATATCCTTCTTCGTCTCTTTCCATTTTACACACCCACCTCTGAGAATATGTCAGGGGCTTTACCAGCGTCCGCTTCAGGATGCTCCATCCGCCTGATTTTTACAGGAATTGCATGTTTAATGGTGTCATAAGTTCCTGTAAGAATACAAGTTCCTACTGGAGCTTTGGGCAATCTACCGATCATCTCCTGTGTCGCATCTGCCTTAACACCCTGAATTGATTGTAATTGATCAGGTTCGATAGCGAACAGAAGTCTTGTGTTGCACTGTCTGATCGCTTTTTTGTCGATGTCCATGGGGCTTTGAGTGATAAGGACAACACAAATTCCGTGATGCCGCCCGATTCTAACTGATTCTCGGATAATTTGCTTACACGGACTGCTTTCATCTTGGGGGACAAATAGATGAGCTTCATCGATAAAAATAACATAGGGCTTTATTTCACCTCTTTTTCGCAGTTCGTTCAATTCTCTCAACGTCGATGCTAGGATAAATTGTAGACTTTGCCTACCAAAACCTTTGCAGTTTATATCTACAACATAGTTAGGCTTTAAAACGTCCTGCCAATTAAATTCTTGCCCTAAAAAATCATAACGACTCAGGTAATACCGAGTTCTACCTACGACCATATCCACTGTATTGGGTTTAGCCGCCATATCCGGACCAATTCGTTCTATAGTCTCTATCAAATCGTTGAGATCAAAATCGCCTTTATTTGTGGTGGAAATAGTTGTTTGAGGTATTCCCGTAGGTCCTCCTTCTTTCAGTGTTAGAAATGCTTTTGTCAAGAGACTAACGTGTAATTCATGAGTTATGGCAGGTATTAAATCCAGTAGTTCAGTTTCTGTTAAAGATGAGAGTTTTATCCAATAGTCTCTTCCAGGCACCAATACAGTACCATCCAATGCTTCAGTTAAAGGAGCAAATTCGTATTGGGTATCAAAAAATATGATTGGGATTTTTTGCTTGTGAATTTCTTCTGCAAGCACTTTTGCAGCATACGATTTTCCTCCACCTGTTGTACCACCAATAAATACATGTCTTTGGATAATCTCTCTTTTTATTGCTACAGGTATTTTCTCTTCCTCTGCTATCGAAACAGCAAGCGTGCCGATATTTAAACTTTTTTCAAGGTCAACTTCCAGACCCATTACATCTGTAATCACTTTCTGTGGGGGCACAAAGACTTCAGAGCCAGATCTGGGCATTTTTTCTGGAGGGTATATTTCATATACCCCGTTCAGTTCTTTGACTTCATCTATAATTTCTGCTTGATATCGCCTATGAATAGTTAAAGATAAATCTTCTCCGGGATAGTCTGGTTTGATTCCCATTGTATCTCTTACAGTAACGCGATCAGACGATTCATGGGGATTATATTCATGTGAAGAAGTGATCCGGCCCACAAGGAATGTATTATCAGAAACAGATACTGCGACAAGCGTTCCAGGTGTAACATATTTGCCATGCTTTGCTTTGAATCTAAGAATTTCAAAACTGGGTGAAACATCGTCGGATACTACTGTACCGATAATATTTTCAGTTTTACTCCCTTCACGCATTTTGTCAATAGATTGTTCTACCGTTTATCATCACCCCTTTTGATTGTATCTGTTAGTTCCAATTACCATATTAAATTTTGCATTGCCCGAAGTCCGATTGCGTATAACGTAGCATATCCGAGCATGGTTCGTATATACCACCCTTTAACTGAACCTTCTCAATCATTTTTCTCCTCCTGACTTTTAAGTAGAGGAGAGTATATAAATAACTTGCGTAAACTGCGTCGAGAAATGATGTGTTATATTACGTCACAAAGACTTTTCACTTCAATCAATGCATTAAATCTCTCCCAACAACAAAACAACGAGTAGATCATCTTATATAAGGTTTGTCGAACCGTTTATCAAAAGCGTTGTTTTTCTTTAACTGTGGATTCCAGTATAAATTATGTCCAAATAATTTAACTTTTTCATTCCATCTTATCGAAAATCCGACTCCTTAGATATTCTATAACAAGTTTTATTGCCCTCTCTATTGCTACATCCCTTTGCTTAACAATACTATCGCCCCTGTTCAATCGTTCGTCAATAATGCCCGTCACACAAGCGGTGGGAATATTAAACAGTCTTCCCATTATAAAAAGCAATGAGCATTCCATGTCCATATTTACCGCACCTAACCTGCTCCAATAAGTCACGGCATCTCTATATCTGGGCTCATTGGGCTGGTATCCACGAAATCCATCCTTTCTACCCTGACCGGTATAAAGTGTTGCCGTAGAAACGGTAATTCCACTTACATAAGGAATCGCAAGTTTTTCCGCCATTTGAATCAATTCGTATGTCATCTTGATGTCAGGAACGGCGGGATATTCTGGGTCAGGAATAATTTGTGAAGATGCCCCGTCTAATCTTACCGCACCTTCTGAAATAGCGACTTTCCCTGCTGATGCTTCTTTACTTAAACCGCCACATGTGCCAACACGAATTACCCCTTTTAATACCGGCATAATCTTGAATGCCTCGTCTAACATTATTGAAAGCCCTGGTCCTCCTATTCCATGTGAAATTACTGCTACTTTCGTACCCTGTAACGTTCCCATCCAGGTTCTATATTCTCGATTATTACCTATCAGTTCAGAATCGTTTAAATGAGCGGCAATTTTATCTGTTCTCTCTGGGTCTCCACATGTGACCAACCATTGAGCATCACTTACATGATTTTTACTGATA
Organism: Candidatus Methanophagales archaeon; assembly: GCA_023131215.1. GTDB lineage: Archaea > Halobacteriota > Syntropharchaeia > Alkanophagales > Methanospirareceae > JAGXOS01. The sequence continues at coordinate 28,219 of JAGLZV010000097.1, forward strand.
GCCAGATGGTATGTAGTTCGCATGTTCACACCTTATGTTCTAAAATTTTATAAAGATAAATAGCGGATGACGTTCAGAGCATATACGAAATTTCGGTATAGCCGAAATTTATTTCCTGCCAACGTATATTCCGTATCCATAGTATTCTAACAAGTTCTTGGGTGTGCCCCGTGCTCCTTTTGCCATCTCTTTTATTGCTTTTCTGTAAGTCGAATTTTTGAAGTATAATGACAAAAGCCTACCACATGCTTTGAAAATTCCTGTGAAACCTACCATTCTAATGTCACTAACGAATTGCCCTAAAAGAGGGAAGTTGTAGGTTTTCACTACGATATCACTCAATCCAGAACCTTCCAACAATTCTTTCCAACCCTCCGAAGTTTCCGGTTCGACACCACCAGCACTGCGAAATAAATATTCGACTACTTCGGTTGGAGGCAATGTCTTTATCCAAGTTGACTCATTAAGTCCAATGTATCCCCCTTGCTTTGTTACTCGCACATATTCGCTTATCGCTTCTCGTTTATCTTCTGGAAATGCGGTTGCGGATTCGCTGATTACTGCATCGAAAAGAGCATCCTCAAAAAGAAGATTTTGTGCATCCGCTACTTGAAATTCAACTCTACCTTCTACGCCCTCTCTTTTTGCTCTTTCAGTTGATCTGGAAATCATTTCTTCATGAATGTCTACACCAACCACTCTACAGCCATACTTTTTTGCTATGTAGCAAGCAGTCATTCCAACACCACAACCAACATCCAGGACGTATTTATCCTCGTTTATGTGGCATAACTCAATTAGCTCTCTCGTGGCTTTTAAACCTCCTAAATGTTTTGTGAAACCCATCTCAGCTTGCAAATCAAAGTAGGGATTTTCTAATTCTGAAATCTCTTTTCGTGATGATTGTTTTTTATTTTCCATTTTTTTACACCGCAGTTCCAGATACCACACCACGAATGTTGTTCGCCCAATTTACAGCCGATAACACCTACCTGGTGCTTTTGACTGGTACTTGCTGCACAACCCACAATATAGCCCGCAGCACCCACTGAGATTCTTTGCTTCTATCTTTCATTCTTTATTTCCTCCTGAAGCCGGTTGCGTAAAACGTTCTGCGTGTATCTGAAGTCAGCCATAGGCGGGATTTGGGCGGAGCTAGATACTATCTGTTATACGCCGTTGCCTCTTTGTTTACCCCCTACTTTCTTCCACAATACGCAAGGTTTTCTCAGTCACAATTATAAAATTATTGACAAGCTTATCTGAATATGAGTCTAATACTCGCTCTAATACAGCAATTTTATTCTCAGACCGTTCATCTTCTAATCGCAAAAGGATTACGCCTTTGTGTGGTTTTCTCATCCGGAATACAAGCTCACCAAAATCTTTATCATTGGTAACCAAAATATAGTTCTCAAGATTTGCTTTTTCTATAATGCTCTCATCGTCTAATCCTCGCGCCTCGTCATAAACGGAAAATACATCGTGATGTAATCTCTGCAACCATTTAGCAACTGCGGGACCCGTGCATTCATCGACAAGAAAACGCATGTCTAAACCGCCTCTACTAAAGGCATAAACGTTGTGTCTTCGAGTGTTTCAGAAGCGTACAACAAACAGGCTAAAATATCCTCCTTTGTCAATCCTTTGTATTCCTGGAGAATTTCATCAACAGTTGCTCCATGTGCTAATAGATTCAGAATGTACTGCACTGTTAACCGCGTGCCTCTAATGACCGGTTTTCCTACCATAATTTTAGGGTTTAACGCAATTCGTTCAAGTAATTGATTTTGCTCCATTTTTATCTCCCATTATATTTTGTAAGTCATTCTACTATATAAAGGTGATGGCGTATAACGTTGTATATCCGAACATGGTTCGCATATACATCCCTCTGGTCGAACTTCTCCATCTTCAATCATCTCCCCCTCCTTTTATTTGTAAACTATCCAATGGACTTTTAATCTTACCTATATCCTTATTACCTACATGAGTATATATCTATTCGAAAAAGAAGCAATAGCGAAGCAGCATATCCACCTGTTATACGGTAGCACGCAAGAACTATTATTGCCCTTGAACATCATTATTTCAGTTCATTGTTTTCCGGCAACCAATAGCTTCGGTACATAAGGATTGAACCAAGAACTGAAGTCAACACAATCAGAAGCAATGGCATAGATGCGCTTGTACGTAGAATCGTTCTTACGTTTAAGTGCATCGACGACGGAAAACAGCAAATCTCTAATTCCTTCTGGCTGTTGACGACGCAGGCCAAGGAGAAGTACAAGTGAACGTACAAGGTATGCGAGAGCGCTATCTACTTCGTTAGGGTTCTGAGCAGATTTGAGCACCAGTTGACCATACAATGAAAGATGCGTAGCACGAAAGCCTGCATCCCATCCGTTTGAAATATCCATGCTCTGCCAGTTCTCATATGCTTTGTCCCAGCGCTTGCAAGCAGCTTCGAGATTGCCCTGTGCAAGATCTGTTTTGATCAAATGAACGAGACCGTTGTGCTCCCATCGTCGCGCGTGTCTGTATTCGTCCCTGAGATTGAGCGATGCACCTTCCTCGATTGCACCTTCGAGATCTATTGCTGCCATCTGAGCATGGCTCAACGCTTGAGTGAGCTCTTGACGGATCTTATCCCAAGACCATCCACTTTCGGTTCCGGAAAAGCGCATTATGCAGCTCGATTGAGCCAATAGAGCGGTATGTGCTGCCCAACGCCAACGATTCTCAGGTATCGTGATATTCGACTCAAGAATTTTTCTTCCTTTGAAGAAATCGGAAAAGGCGTCATCGAGCTGACCGCTCAGAAGTTCAATGTAGGCTTTTTCATAGAAGTATCTCGCTTTCAGAGAATCAGTTCGCGGGCTTTCGGGATGGACCTTTATAATCTCGTTCCATGCACGCCCGAGTGCATTCTTCCTGGCTCTCCTACGAGTGAGTTCAGCGATCTGAAGTTGCAGGAGGCACCATGCTTCGCTATCAGTCGGTTCGGACTTTTGCTGGGTCCTTAGATTACCCAATTCTTTTCTTAGATGCCCCTGCTGTTGTGGCCGAGGGCCGTAATCAGCTCGCAACTGCGTCATGCGTATTCGAGTTATGGGTGGTTTGCCTGCTATCCAACGCTCTCGGCATTCACGCATATTCACTATGGAGCAACAGCCTTGATCGTAGAGGGTGTGGCAACCCGGCTCGGAGTCGCCTAAGTTCTCCGTGCAAAGAAGCAATAGATTCTCCTCAATCGTTATTGCACATTCGGAGAGTGGTGAGATATGGGCTACTTCAAGACGACGTACTTCTGGTGGTGTACGGCCGCAAGCGGCACATTTTTTCGGTTGCAATTGCTGTCGCATCCTCCTTCTGGCAGATCTTTCCCGCTTTTTTATATCGTACAAGTCAACAAGGCGGCTGTAGTCAGTACCCAAGGCCTTACGGATTTCATACGCTGTTCTAAGAACGTTCATAGCAAATACTCCCGATTAGCTAGACACTTCTGGTCACTTAGAGAAAACTTTGACCATACTTCATCATCATTTCCAACACATGAACTTTTGAATATTAAATCTGAAGTACTTCGCTATATTTAAGTATTTCTATCACCAAATCATCATTTGAAGGGACTGCCCTAATTTGCGATTAATTTTTCCATGCAACAATGATGAAAGAGAAAGAAGAGATAAAAAGGATATGTGAAGAGGTCATAGAGAGAATAAGACCGGCTAAGGAAGAGAGGAGGAAAGTAAAAGCTGTAACAGACCTTATAATCGCGAAAATAAACAAGAAAGCAGTAGAAATGGGTATAGAAGCCCATGCAATCTCCGTAGGGTCAACCGCAAGAAATACATGGGTAAGTGGCGAAGCGGACATAGACATATTCATCATGTTTCCTGCGGATGTGTCAGAAGAGTATTTAAAAGAGAAGGGTCTTGCTCTCGCAAAAAGCATTTCTGATAGATATGAGGAAAGATATGCCTCGCATCCTTATATTCACGCTTATTTTTATGATGCAGAAGGAACAGAGCACGAGGCGGACCTGGTGCCCTGCTTTTCGGTAAAAGACGCATCGGGGTTGAAATCCGCAGTTGACAGGACTCCTTTTCATAATGAATATATTACGGAGAGAATACCTGGGCTGGAAGAGGAAGTGCTACTGTTAAAACGATTTTTGAAATCCGCGGGAATTTATGGCTCTGAGCAAAGACGAAAAGGCTTCTCTGGCTATCTTTGCGAACTCCTCATCCTTAGATATTCCTCTTTCGTCGAGCTATTGAGAAACGCATCGAAGTGGAAATATGGCGAAAGAATAGATATCGAAGGTCGTGGAAAATACAAAGGGGAAGGAAAAGACCCACTTATTGTAATAGACCCCGTTGATCCGAACAGGAATGTAGCGGCTGCGGTATCTTTGGATTCTTTTTGCAGGTTAATAGATGCGGCGAGGGATTTTTTGGCGTGTCCTGATGCGAGTTTCTTCACCATGGAGAAGAAAAAAGAGATGAGCAGGGCTGAATTTGTAAAACTTGTGAAAGAAAGAGGAACAGAGTTCGTAATGGTGCTGTTTGAAGCGCCTGACGTGGTGGAAGACATATTATTTCCACAGTTGAGAAAAGCAGAAGCATCTGTCACAAGTCTGATAGAAAGAAATGGATTCAGGATATATCGAAGTGATGTTTCGGTGGAAGGCGACAAAGCGTTTTTGATATTCGAGCTGCTCGTTTGGAATCTCCCAAAAGTAAAAAAGCATGCAGGTCCTCCAGTTACTTCAAAATACCATTCTGAGCAGTTCAAAAGCAAATACAAACCCTTTTCTTTCGGAAAAAGAATTGAAAACGGAAGGTATGTGGTAGAGGTAAAGAGAAAATATACGGGTGCCGTGGAATTGCTGAAGAGCGAGCTGAGATCATGCAGTTTGGGAAAACACGTTTCAGAATCAGTAGATAGGGGGTATGAGGTTTTAAGAAACGAGGAGATAAGGTTTTTTGAGGGCGTTGGCTCTTTCTTCAGTGACTATTTTAGCTTTGGCTTTAGCACGGTTTAGTTTACAATTTATTGTGAGATAGCTATCTTGTAAAAACGAAATTAAGATACAACTTCGAAATGAGGGAAAATGGGCAGAAGTTCTCGTGAGATGGTTGTAAAGGTCGTCCTTCTGGGTGTAGTGCTGGCGGCTGTCTCCTTATGTATTTGGTATTACAGTATCCCAACTGAGAGCGACATCCTTGTTCTCGATAAAAGTGTCTTGACCGTGATTTTAGATGACATCCCTGCTACCAAGAAAGATGCTATATCTCTGGCACAGGAACGGATTATTAATGCCACTGGCGTTCCGAAACGAAGTTTTGACAGATATTTCACGCTGATAGACACATCTCACACACAATTTCAATGGCAACTCGTGTACAACGTGACGGGTAACCCTGACTTCACCGTTTTTTTAGTGAAAAAGATACTTCTGGAAGAAGGTTTCGGCATCTCGGACAAATATATTGTGGGCATGGTTGGAAGAGATTATTTCGATGCACATTTCAAAAGGAAGTCATTCGAGTCGAACATCGCCTACTACTCTTACATCTACGGATACTCACACAACCCAGGTGCAGGTGACTTTGAGCTGTCTATGTGGGTCAGACTTGGAAACGACAGAAGTGTGATTGGACAGCATGTGGTCACCACGCCGCAAGAGATTACTGTGAGCAGGGAGCAGGCGATAGATATCGGGAGGGAGAATGGGCTGAAAGACCCTCTGTCAGGTGCTCCTGTTCTGGTTGGCGGAATAATCTGCTGGAGAGTCGTATGGCAGCATACTCCAACCGCGCGGGACTACGATAATCAGACAGTTTACGGGTTTGATGTCCACTGCACTACTGGAGAGGTGATAGGCGAGCACAGGTATATTCGACCAACTCCCGCACCACCTCCGCCCATACAGACCGGTCAGATTACGTCCCTCATCGAAAAACTGGGATTTGAGGACGTAGAAGACGGTGCCATGATACAGGTGAACGTCATGAACAGCGTAGATGAGACGTTTTCCGTTGTTAAAACATTTGGAAGAACAGTTGTGAAAGAGGGAACAATCGAGAATGCTGACCTTACTCTGTGGATAGACCGCGACATCATCCTGAATGCACTTAAAAGCGATGATGTGGTGAGCTATTTACAGGACAACGCAACCAGCAGAAACGTAATCGTAGAGCTTCACAAGAACATGGTTCTACTGCAGAAAAAAGGATACATGAGCCTGTACGAAAGAGTGAAAAAAGGTGCGTGATAAGGGCATCCTCCTCCAAAAAATCACAAACTCCAAGCATCAAAATCCAAACAATATCAAATATCAAAATTCCAATATCCAAAACCAGAAACTCCATGTTTTGATTTTTGGATTTAGAATTTGGGATTTATTTGTGATTTAGTGTTTGGGATTTGGATTTTTCTGCTCTTTATTGAGCATGTTACATAATCCTCTTGCACACCTCAAGGTAAACCTCCGAAAGATCCCCTTTTCCTTCCCTGAAAACGTCCTTATCCAAACTTATTATTTCGCCTCTTTTTTCGTATGTTTCCTTATCCCAGAACCTGCACACATCCGGTGTGCCAACCTCATCCGCAAGAATTATACCCTCTCCTTCTTTGCTTCTACCATATTCCAGCTTAAAGTCCGCCAATATTATTCCCCTTTGGGTCAAATAAGACTTCATTATACCCCCAATCCTTCTCGTCTCCCTTTTTATATGTTCTATTTCACCTCTGTCCATCCAACCTCTTTCTATTATCTCTTCCTCTGTTATCGGTCGATCAACGCTTTCGAACTTAGTGGTAAATTCCAAAAAGCTCTTGGTTAGAGGCATCCCTTCTCTCTTTTCTTCTTGCACGAAAAAATCGCCGCTTATATCCACCTCACCTTTTTCATACCTTTTCCATAAAGACCCATACAGGAAGTTCCGAGCTATTACCTCCACCGGCAAAAGACTCACTTCCTCCGCCACTAACTCGTTTTGTGGCACATATTCCTTGAAATGTGTTTTTATTCCCTCGGCTTGCAGGAGCTCAAACCAGAAACATGATAATTTACAGCAAATTTCCCCTTTGTTCTTAAAGGATGCTTTTTTCCTGCCATCAAACGCGGTAACTCTATCGGTAAATACGAAAACAATATCACCGTTGGGTCTTCGATAAATGTCCTTCGCTTTTCCACTTCTTATGTACTTTGCCTCGTTCATGTGCTTTTCACATATAAATTACCAGTCTATTTTAAATATACCGATTAATAACATACCTATTTATACCTATACATAAGATGGAAGAAAAAAAATGAGAACAGCAAGCATAAAAAGGAAGACAAAAGAAACGAATATCGAAGTAGAATTGAACCTTGACGGTGTCGGGACGCAGGACATAAGTACAACGATAAAATTCTTTGACCACATGCTCGCAGCTTTTTCAAAACATGGATTTTTTGATCTGGTTGTGAAGGCAGAGGGGGACTTGAGCCACCACGTCATAGAAGACACCGGGATTGTGTTAGGTGAGGCGTTTAAAAAAGCAATTGGAGGAGTTGAATCTGAGGAAAGAGAAAAGACCGTGAGGTTTGGCTATGCAATTGTACCGATGGACGAGTCCATTGCAAGATGCGCAGTGGACATAGGGGGTATAGGAGGAGAAGGGAGAAGTTATAGCGTGTTCGAGGCGGATTTCGGTAAAGAAAGAGTAGAGGATATTAACACTGAGAACATACCACATTTCATCAATTCTTTTGCCATGCATGCAAACTTCACCATTCACGTGTATGCAAAGGGTGAGAACGAGCACCACAAGATAGAAGCGATTTTTAAAGCCCTGGGAGTTGCATTAGACAAGGCAACGAGGATGGAAGAAAGAAGGTAAGCGAAGGAGAGCAAGCACGAAATCTATTGAAGTAGCAATAAGATTGTGGTAAAGTTATTTCTTTGATCAAACTTTCTTTACACTTTTTCTTTTTACAAAACACTTTCTTTCTAAAGAAAGAACCTGTGCTAAGAAAGAGTATAATTCTTTTGGTAAAGCTTTTCTTTCTAAGAAAAGGTTTTTAGTCAAGGTTTTTACCGGAGGTAAAAAAGTTGAAATGTGGACAGAAAAATACCGGCCGAAGAGGTTGGATGAAATCTCAGGGCAAGCCCAGGTGGTGAAACGGATAAAAGGGTTTGTCAAGGAAAAAACAATACCAAATCTCTTACTCTGGGGTCAAAAAGGTACAGGTAAGACTTCTCTGGTTTATGCCTTAGCAAAGGAACTCTATGGAGAGTTCTACGATGAGAACATCATGCTTATAGAAACCTCTGATTTCGTTGAACAGAGAAAAAAATGGTTAAAAGAGGATAAAAGATTCAAATTCTTTTACGATGAGCAGAAATCAGCGATAGACATTTTTAAGGAAATGATAAGGGAATATGCAGCGTTGAGACCCATAAATGCCTCTTTCAAATTACTATTTTTCAGTAACGCTGATTTTCTGCCTGTGAATGCACAGCAAGCGTTGCGGAGGGTTATGGAACGGAGTAACAAAACATGTAGATTCATTTTCGCGACCACAAAACCCGCTGGTGTAATACCCGCCATAAGGTCAAGATGCCTGAACCTTCACTTCACGCCTTTAGGCAAAAGCGGTGCGCTGGATACATTGATAAAGTCAATAGCAGAGGAAGAAGGGGTAAAACTTACAGAAGGTGGTTTAAAAACGCTGCGGGAATATGCGAGAGGCGATGCTGGAGCTGCTATAAATATGCTGGAAGCAGCAGCAACGGCGACACTGTGGGGTTCTGCCCCACGACCCCGCAAGCCCAGTAAGGGCTTAATTGATGCGCGCAGAATAGAAAAAGTAGTGCGGAATGCGTTTTTTCAACGGAAGAAAGCAGAGGAGCTGATAGATTCGGCATTTGCATCTCGACATAAAGAAGTGAGAGCGGGATTAGAAATACTGATAAAAGACGAGAGAATAGGAGGAAGAGAAATTATGCTGGAGATACATGAGGCGTTGCGAAGGAAGATGAAAGCGGGGATGGCAACGGAGGAATCGAAACTATTCGCCAGGCTTGTTTTATACGAAGGCGAAACCGATTTCAAACTTTGTAATTCTTTAAATCCTATGATACATTTAGAAGAGATGATAATGAAAATGTCAAAAGATATGGGGTTATGATATCCTCACTTCTTCCTCACCCTTATCTCCATCTCCTTCCAGTCCTCCTTCACGCCCTTTAACGCAGAAACCGCACCAGCAATTGCCCTTCCCATCACGTTCTGCACGAACTCGTTTGTTCCTATCTCTTCCTTATCCACAAATATCTCCACTTCTACTTCCATTATTTTCCTGCTCCCTCTATAAAATATGGAATTGTTACTTATTTTAATTGTAATTGTACTATTTTCTCGTGGAAATCTGTGTAATCTTGTGGTTAGCTAAATTCTTACCAAAAAACGGCTCTCTATATCTCATCGCCAGCTTCAATTTGTTTACTATGTGCTCCTCGTCAACGCTCTCTATGGGAACGAGATTATCATTTCTCAGCAAACAGGGCTTTATCTTTCCTTCGGAGGTTATTCTTAATCGAGAGCAGTTCGCACAGAACTCCGTATTATCTATCGGATGAACAACCTCTACTTCTACGCCATCCACGAAATATTTTCGCCTGTGCTGCAGCCGTCTCGTTTTTATAGCCGATGCCTTCGATTTGAGTTCCACTTCGACTTCATAAAAGTCAGCTTCATAAGTTAGCATGGAAGGGTTAAAAGAAGGAATCAATTCTATTAACTGCAAGATTGCCGCTTCTCCACTTCCTCTTTTATTGCACTCACGCAGAAAATCCATCATGCCAACTATCTCATCCTCGTTTATTCCTTTTAGGAGAACCATATTCAGCTTGAGCGGCGTAAGACCTGCGTCAATCGCACTGTGAATTCCGTCAATCACCTTTTGGAGATTGTTGCTCGAAGAGGTGATGAAATCGTATCTTTCCTCTTTAAGCGAATCCAGGCTGACGTTCACCCTATCCAAGCCCGCATCTGCAAGTTCTGCCGCATATTTGCTCAAGAATATGCCATTTGTAGTTGTCGATATGTCATCCTCAAAATCTCTCATGCCCTGAACTATGTCCACGAGGTCATCCCGCATCAAAGGCTCGCCACCTGAAAATTTTATTTTCCTTATGTCAAAATAATCCGATGCAACTCTTGCTATTTCTATTACGAGTTCAGCACTTATTTCTTCCCTATCTCTTTCCTCTCTTCTCCCTTCTCCCTCACGATGACAATAGATGCAATTCAAGTTACAGCAGTTCGTGATAGAAAATCTCAAACTCCTTATCTCCCTGCCGTAATCGTCTATTAATCTTTCTTTCTCCCTTTTTACTTCCTCTTTTGGGTTCATCCTCCAGTTTCAGGTGAGTATCATACTTATCATCAATACAACAATCGCAATCCCAAAAATAACTCCATATATCCTCTTATCCCATGCTAACACCTTTTTTCCATCTAATATGCTAATCGGAATCATATTGAAAACAGCCAGCAATGCGTTTATTATCACCCCAAACCAGCCTATGTCTTTAAAAATACCCGGAGGAGCAAGGATGAAAAGAGGTAAGAAAAGGAAAGCTAATGCCACGTTCATCACCGGACCTGCCAGTGCTATCTTCCCATTCTCCTCTCTCGTGAGATAAGGATTGAATATCATGACTGCGCCAGGCGCTGCAAATATGAACCCCATAAAAGCTGTTAGTATTGCTACGAGTAACATAAAAGGTGCCATCCTGAACTCTGACCATGCACCATATCTCTGAGCAACCACTTTATGAGCGAGTTCATGAAAGATAAATGCGAAGCCAACGGTAACAGCCGAAATAAAAAATATTGGAAAAAAACTCCGACTGTGCCATCCTCTTAAGAGAATGGCAAAGGCGAAAGAAATAGCCAGCCATGCGATCAAAAGATGTTTTATTTCTGTTTCGCTTGTTTTTATCGGCATTTTTACCCGGTACTAAGTTAATTAATAGCCCGGGACGGATTCGAACCGACGTCACGAGGTCCAGGGCCTCGGATGATTGACCTCTACACTACCGGGCTATTTTCTTATATACACTTTTTGATATAAAAACGTGAAAAAAAGTTTCTTTAAATTTTAAAAAGACTGCTGAACTTGGAGTTACTACATATCTCTTAAAGTTTGATCAAAACGCTTCGCAATGCAGTGTCACTGTCAGGCGCTTTTTGTCCCCGCTTTTAAACTCCTTGCAAACTCCTCTATCCCTTTAAGCATACTCTTTCTGCCTTCTAATCCCGATCCAAAACCCTGCTCTATTATTCTTATGAATGCACTACCCACGATTGCACCGTCTGCGACCTCGCAAACCGCTCTTACGTGCTCTGGTTTTGAAATGCCAAATCCAACCGCCAGAGGTACATGTCTATCTCTTGATAATTCCATTTCCTTTATCCTTCCGATATGAGGGCTTATCGAATCAGAAAGCTTCTCCCTCGCTCCCGTTACGCCAAGCAGCGATACCACATAAATAAATCCTGATGCAGCGTCCATAATCTTCGCCATTCTCTTCTCAGTGGTCGTAGGTGCAACGAGAAATATCAAATCAGTTTCATATCCCTCGCATATTCTTAGCAGCGGTTTTGCCTCCTCTACTGGTAAATCCGGCACCACTAATCCCGCTATCCCCGCTGATTCACAATCCCTTACGAATTCCTCCAGCCCTCTTTGTAACACCAGATTGTAATAAGTAAGGCAAACTTTTTCCACTCCTTTTATTCCCGCAGCGACTTCAAAATATAAATCCGGATTCATTCCTGCTCTCAAACTGCTTTCACTCGCTCGCTGTATCGTAACACCATCTGCAATAGGGTCAGAGAAAGGCAAACCAAGCTCCAAAATGTCCACTCCTCCTTTAATTAAAGCGTCTGCTATCTCCTTGGTATCTTCGGCAGTGGGATAGCCCGCGGTCACGAAGCCTATCAATGCTTTCTCATTCTTTTTCCTCAGTTCGTTGAATTTGTTTTCCAAACTCATATTCATCCTTTCATCAACCTCTTAACTTCTCCACAAATCCTTTTACGTCTTTCACTAATAAAAAGGGTGAGTTATTTATTATTTTCTTCTCTCGAAGTTTCCTGCAGGATCAGAAAGAGCAGTTTTCGCACAAATTTTAAAATTCCAGCTTCAAAGTAACTATCTCAAAAGGTTTTATCGTCAACCCTATTCTTTCGCCCTCTATTTTCAACTCCTTTTTCACTTCCTCGTCCTCTTCCTCCAGCAAGTTCACTGCCCTGACCGCCTTTGGCTCTCTAAACAGTGTTATTTCAGCATCCGTCTCTTCTCCATTCGTTTCGTAAAATCGCAAGATCACTTCATCCCCATCCTCCGCTTTTTTCAGCGCGGATAAAACCACATTTTCAGGCTCTATTTTCAAAAAAGACCGTTTCAAAGGAAGTTTTTTGTCCTCCCGCAATTGTATTGCATCCAAATGACAGTTAAACTCAAAAGCATATTTGTAGGACGAAGCTTCACGCCAATCTCCTTTGTGCGGATAAATGGAATATCTGAATTCATATCTTCTCAACTCCTGCGCATCCGGAACCGGTATTGCAGGACCTGTCCTGCCATCTGAGGACAGCATTAAAACGCTTCTTAGCAGTGTTAAATAGACGTCACCATCTCTTACCTCGTTTTCCGGTATCCCCCTGTGTATCACGGTTAAGCCCTTCTTTCCATCGGAATAATCAAGCCATTTCAGCGAGGGGAATACACCACAGGGTTCTTCCACCCACTCCTCTTTTGGCTTATAGTACCACTGGTCTGTCGGTCGAGAAACAACGCCAAATTGACTCCCGCAGGCATAAGTCAAAGATTTCATATCTGTGGAGAACCTGACCCTGAGCCGTGCCCTCGGATGCTTGTCCACTACGGTCGTGATGAAATCTATTCTCGGAATGTCTTTATAAACTATTATTTTCTTTGAACATTCGAGGAATTTATGCCGCCATATACGTGGCTCCATTTTCTCCGTCAATCGGTACGGCCAGCGTAGCGAAAAATAATTTGTCTCGACGTTGATAACACGTCTCAAAGGACTTTTATCTATCCTAAAGTCCTCCACCCTGAACGAGCCATACTTCACTCCTTCTCCCTTTTCTGTTTTCAATGGGATACCCAGTGTTTGCCGGTGGTAGTAAAGGTCGCCGGTTTCTTCCTCCAGCACAAGCTCATTTGCCGTGCAAAGCTTCTCGCGCTCGCCGCAAATCACGTCAACCAAACCCGTACCTGGGTCCACATCAACCCAAAAGAATCTGTTTTGTATGGTGTTCCCCCTTATCATGATAAAATTCGGGTCATAACGATACCGTTTCGGCTCCCGCTCAAGGATTTTATACACCTTGTAGCCCACGGCAGGAACCGTAGGAGCAAATCCTATCCGAGCATATCTCAACGTGTCATCCTCATACCTCGCAAATTTTATGACTTCCACATCTATCTCCTCTTCTCCGCTTTTTAATCCTTTTATCGTTACCACTTTACCTCTGTCAAAGTTCAAATCCATCTCTACCCAGTTCCTCACTTCCCACGACAGCGAATTAAATACTATTATATCTCCATATTCATGCATCATCAATGGCAGCATAGGGATATTTTTGGGTTCAACCCCTACCCCTTCCTCCGATTCCGCCTCTATTACTTGAATATGTGTGCGAAGGCATCGGGCAGTCATTTCAGTATTGAAAAAGCCACGGAAGTGCCTCACCTCATCGTAACCCGCATCCATACCCGTTCCAGGAGCCACGTCATGAAATGCAATGTACAAAATTTTACGCCAGCAATTTCTCGCATCCTCAGAAGGATAGGGATTATTCAGGAGGTAGTTTATTGTACCCCATCGCTCGCAGCACGTCAACCAACCCTCATACTCGCAAAGCATCTGTTTTAGCCACATTCTGCTCGAGCAGCAATTTGGAAACACCTCTGAATACTTACCTGAATACATCTCTCCTTTCCTCACGTCCATCTTAATATCTTGGTCTTCTATTTCGTCCTCCAGTGCTTCAAAGAATTCACCCGGCGTAGCTATCTTCATCTCCGCTACTTCTCTTTTCTTCTCATTCCATTCCCTCACAGCCTCCGGTGTTTCCGGTTGCGGCATCGTAACTCCACTCCCGGAAGGCATCAGGATACGAGAGGTTGCCGCCAGGGCCTTGAGTTTCTCATAGCTTTCCTCCAGCTTTGTCAAGTCCAATCCTGCCCTGTATCCTAAAGGCATCCAGTGAGCTAAAATCCTCGTGCCATCCAAACCCTCCCAGAGGAATTCCGAAGGTTTTCTCTTTGATGCCCCTCTTCTGAATGCAACATACCTGTATCCCGATTTCTTGTATATCTGCGGTAGCTGGGCATTCAAACCAAAGCTGTCTGCCTGCCACATTACCGGGACGTCAACCCCGAACTTCTCCTTCACGTATCTTTTACCAAGCAGGATTTCTCTTATCAACGTTTCTCCATCCGGAAGCATCGTATCTGCCATCAGGTATTCCCCGTCGGCAATCTCTATCGCACCTTCCTTTATGCTCTTCGCAATCTTTGAGAATACTTCCGGATACCTCTTCTCCATCTCCTCCAGCAGAAAGGTTTGTTCTATCAGGAACTTGTAATCAGTCTTTTCAATAAGCTCAGCCACCTCCTTCAGAATGGACACCATGTTGATGTAAAAATAGTCCTCCTTCGTGAAGACCCAGATAGCATCATAATGCGTGTGGGGGACGAGATAAATCGTATCTTTTTCTTCTCCTTCTTTCTTTCCGTTTGTCATAGCTCGCAGTTAATATCAATTATTAAACATAGCTACAATAAAAGAAGAATAAAAATTTAAATGCGTTTGCTATATATAATAAATTATCATCAAACGAAAGGGGTGTGAGCGGTATAATGGTTCAACAAGAACAAAAAGGAAAATACAAAATTATCGTAATGGCTACCCTTTTAGGTATTTGCTGCTTTCTCACTTATTACTTTCGTGTGCATGAAGTCTACACAGTTTTTACTCACTTCTTTTACATTCCGATTATCTTAGCATCGTTGTGGTGGAGAAGAAAGGGTTTAGCTGTGGCGATATCTTTAGCGGGGTTGCTAATTTTCAGTCATCTTTTTATTGGAATGGAGGCGGAGACTATTTATGATTTGATGCGATCTTCTATGTTTATTAATGATTTAATGCGATCTTCTATGTTTGTGGTTATTGCCCTGGTGACTGCTATGTTAAGTGAGCGGATTGCGAAGATGATTGATAGCCTCAATCTAATTGGCGGTGAAGTAGCGAGGGTAGCAAGGGAAGTAGGAGTAGAAGGGAATCTTGGCGCGCAGGGGGAAGTGCCGGATGTTGCAGGGGTTTGGAAAGAGCTGACTGATAATGTGAACATGCTGTCTGCAAACCTGAGAGACCAGGTTAGAGATATTGCGAAGGTAGCCACCGCATTAGCCAGTGGTGACCTCACACAAAAAATCACGGTGGATGCAAAAGGAGAGCTACTGGAGCTAAAAGACACAATCAACAGCATGGTTGACCGTCTCAATCTAATTGGCGGTGAAATAACAAGAGTAGCAAGGGAAGTAGGAGTAGAAGGGAATCTTGGCGTGCAGGTGGAAGTGCCGGGTGTTGCGGGAGCTTGGAAGGAGCTGACTGATAATGTGAACATGCTGGCTGCAAACGTGGCAAATCAGGTTAGAGATATTGCTAAGGTAGCCACCGCATTAGCCAATGGTGACCTCACACAAAAAATCACGGTGGATGCAAAAGGGGAGCTACTGGAGCTAAAGGACACAATCAACAGCATGGTTGATAGTCTCAACGACCTTGTTACCCGGGTGAGGGATTCCGCAAATAGGGTTGCCTCAGCCGCTCAGAATTGCAGAGCCTCGGATGCCGAGATGAGCACATCCATAACACAGGTAGCAGCAGCAGTGCAGCAGATAGCAAAGGGTGCACAGGAGCAGGCACAGAAGACAGAGGCGACATTCAGGTCTGTTGAGCAGATTTCAAAGGCTGCTTCCGAGGTATCCGACAGAGTGGAAGAGGTGAACAAGGCAACATCTGCTGCGAATGAGAGTTGCCAGAGATGTCGTAAAACAGCGGATGAGGTTGCCGAAAGCATGCAGAGAATATCAGAGGTGGCAGAGAAAACATCAGCAACAGTTGATGGCATGACGCAGAGGGCTGAGGAAATTACTAAGACACTGGGTGTTATCACAGATATCGCATCTCAGACAAACCTGCTTGCATCGAATGCCGCAATAGAGGCTACGAGAGCTGGTGAGGCAGGCAGGGGTTTCGCTGTGGTTGCAGGAGAAGTGCGCAGGCTTGCAGAGAGCAGCAAAAAATCCGCAGATGAGATTGCAGAACTTGTGAAGTCTGTACAGAAGGAAACAGTATCTGCTTCTGAGGCGGCGAAAACAATGGCAGAAATTGTAACAGCAGGCATGGAAGCAACAGCTAAAAGCCCACCAATTCGTGATAACGTCACATTTACAATGAAGCAGACATTAAATGCAGCACAGGCGATTTCAGAAGCAGCAGCCCAGCAGAAAACGAGTATTGAATCTATTGTAAAGATGGTGGAGAAGGTATCCACGATTGCTGAGGAAACAGCATCAAGTTCTGAGGAATCTGCAGCATCTGCCCAGCAACTAACCTCCGCTATGGAAGAGCTTACAACTTCAGGTCAGGAGCTGGCAGGCATTGCCGCAGAACTCCAGGATGCAGTAACAAGGTTCAAACTCGGTGGTGAAGCAGTGGAGGTTAAAGCAGCCAAAAAAGTGCCAAGAGAAAATAAATAATGGGGTTGCGATAATACATGCCAGGAGAAAGAACCGTTACAGATGCAGAGGAGACGAAACCTTATGTAATCTTCAGACTTGGAGATGAGGAATTCGGCGTGGATGTGATGAACATAAAGGAAATTGCAAAGATAACAACAATTACAAGGGTTCCTCGCTCCGCCGATTTTATTGAGGGCGTAATAAATCTCAGGGGCTGCCTGGCAACAGTCATAAACCTCAGGAAAAGGTTTGGTTTTGAGCCTAAGGAAATAGATGCGGATTCAAGGATAATTATAGCAGAGTTTGAGGACAACCTTATTGGAATGCTTGTTGATGCTGCAACAGAGGTATTGAGGATTCCTGTATCCAATATTGAGGCAACGCCTGAGAAGGTTACAACAGAGATTTCCGAGGAGTATCTGAGTGGTGTGGGCAAGGTTGAGAACCGGCGCATCATCTTACTTGACCTGAAACAAGTGTTGGCGGAGAAGGAAGGATGAGGATGACGATGCATGATAAAATGTTTCTTTGATCAAACTTTCTTTTCAAGAAAGTTTGTGTTATAAAAAGGAGGGGAACAAATAAGAAATGGAAAAGGGGAAGGGAAAGGAAAAGGAAAAGACAAGAATATTGTTAGTGGACGATTCTACATACATAAGGACGGTTCTTGGCAGCATAATAACCGAGGCTGGATTTGAAGTCGCAGGCGAAGCCGCAGATGGCGAAGAGGCAATTCGGAAGTATATGAACCTCAAACCCGACTTGGTATTGATGGACGTTATAATGGAACCCATGAACGGAAATGCAGCGACGAAGGCGATACTTGATACAGACCCTGAGGCGAAGATATTGATGGTTACGGTGTTGGAAGACAAAGACATACTTGCGGATTTGATGCGGATAGGAGCAAAAGGCTATATCACAAAACCTTTTTCAAAAAATAAAATTGCAGAGAAAATAAAGGAGATTATGGGGGAATAGAAAAGGGGATGCAGGATGCAAGATACAGGATACAAGAGGGGTTATAAAAGGAGGGGGTAAAGTTGCCTGAAATAGAAAAAGAAGGAAATGGATTCGAAGAAGAAATGCTGGAGCAAATATTGAAGACTGCCGCTTTAAAGTCCCTGATTTATTTGCAATTCTTTATTGGCAGACTGATCAAAGTCGAATCGCTATCCATCCACTGGACAGCTAAGCAATTAAGAATAGGAAAGGATTATGTTATATCCGGGATAGAGTTAAGAGCGAAAAGTGAGCTGGTTGGAAGCATATACCTTATATTTCCATTCGAAATCGCACACCGACTTACAAAAGATATGTACGGGGAGTTGATTCCGGAGATTTATCATAAACATGTTTTAGATATGGTCGAGGAGATGACCAATATTGTTTCTGTTCCTCTCAGTGAGACCGCCACTTTTTTTTCACGTAATACGCCTGTCATTCCTTCGGTTGCTCGTATAGTCGGCTACGATGAATTCAAATCTTTACCGTTAGCGGAGGCATTGGCTTTAGAATTAAAAATGGATGGCGAAATGAACGGGAATATATACTTTGTGATGGAGGAAGGAACCGTAAAGAAACTAAAGAGAATGCTGAGAAGGAGGGAGAGGGAGTAGATACAGGATACAAGATGCAGGATACATAATACAGGATGCAAGATGCGGGGAGGGAGATGGCATTTCAGACGTATAAGGATTTGGAAATATATCAATTGAGCCATGAATTGGCAATTAAAATTCACAAGGTAAGCCTTAGCTTGCCGAAATTTGAATTATATGAAGAAGGGAGTCAAGTGAGGAGAGCGGCTAAGTCCATTCCAGCCAATATCGTTGAGGGATTTGGTCGCAGGCGATATAAAAATGAATTTATCAGATTTCTCACATTCGCATTAGCATCATGTGATGAAAGGTAGTGTCCTAACGTGCAGTTGATATATAGGTAGATTAGCTACCTATATTTATGACAAATAACAAATTAGAGGCAGATCCTAAAAAGGAGTTTTGCTCTGATCCAAACTGCCGTGATTACGGCAAACGGGGTGTGGG
>JAGLZV010000098.1 GCA_023131215.1 Candidatus Methanophagales archaeon
GCAAATGCTGGAATTGAGATTTTTCAGATAGAGACGTTAAATCCACACATACACGAGGAAAAAGGAGAGGAGCATATTAAGAACATGCTACTTGGCTCACTCAGTGCGATTTACCACAGTAAGCTATGCAATGATTACGTAAGGTCAAAAGTGCTCGATGAACTAAAAGAGATTCTGGATACCTGGGAAAAGCCAAAAGAAAACATCGTAATGCCCTCCATTGGGGGGATCGATGCAAGTAAATTTATAAAAGTGCTGGAAGGCAATTCCAAAACATTTGTAAGGTGTGAACAAGGAGCTATCAAGTGTGAAGTAGAAAAGAAGCAACAATAAAAAGGAGAAGCTACGTCGTTTAGGGAATAAAATATGAAACAAGTCCTTTTCACCGACCTTGACGGAACCCTGCTTGACCTCTTTGACTATTCTTACGATGCTGCACTTCCGGCTCTGAAAGCTTTGAAGAAGAGAAATATCCCCGTTGTATTTTGCACGGCGAAGACATTAGCCGAGAACGAATATTACCAAAAAGAGCTGGGAATAGAGGACCCGTTTATCGTAGATAATGGGGGGGCAATTTTCATTCCTGATAATTACTTCTCATTCGGTTTTGAGTGTAAAAAGAAGGGCAATTACTGCATTGTTGAACTTGGTGCTTCTTATGGTGAGTTAAGGGAAGCCTTGAAGGAAATCAGGGAGGAGACGGGATTTAAAATAACGGGGTTTGGCGATATGACGGCAGAAGAGGTTGCAGAAGATGCGAATTTAAGTGTAGAGATGGCGAAACTTGCGAAGGAAAAGGAATACAATGAGAGTTTTATTTTTGGTGAACCAGAAGAGAAGGAGGCTATTTTATTTAAGAAAATCAAAGAGAAGGGATTTAATATCACTCACGGGGGAAGATACTACAACATCCACGGTAAGAACGCGGACAAGGGAAAAGCGGTGAGGATTCTCACAGAGCTCTTCAAGCGCGAATATGGTGAAGTAAAGACCATAGGTGTCGGAGATAGCATGAATGATATTCCGATGTTGAAAGTGGTGGAGCAACCAGCGCTGGTGAAGAACAAAAAGGGTGCATGGCTTGATGTTTCCCTGCCAAACCTTTATAAAGCGAAGGGTGAGGGACCTGATGGGTGGGTCGAGATTGTGGAAAAGTTTATAATTCTTCATGACAATTAATAAAAATTTAATCCCCGATCAGGACTGGGATTTTAAAGTTCTAAAAAGGCAGATACTTAAAGATAAGGGATTTGATTGCAACCAATACCGGGATAATTATGTAAAAAGAAGGCTTGCCATTCGATTGAGGGCGAACAACGTGGATTCATACAAAGATTACGCGATACTTCTGAAAAGAGACCCCACAGAATACGATGAACTAATAGAAGCCCTCACAATAAGTGTTTCCGAGTTCTTCCGCGACGCCTCTGTTTTTGAGTATTTCAGAAAAACTGTTATACCTGTACTTATTCAGGACAAGCGGAGGAAGAACCAAAAAATAATAAGAATTTGGAGTGCTGGGTGCGCATCCGGTGAAGAAACGTATTCTATCGCAATATTGATGCGAGATTTTTTAGGTGCAAACCTTGGGAACTTCCTCATATTTGTCCATGGCACTGATATTGATGATGAGAGCATGGAAAAGGCGAAGAGAGGTGAATATACTTTTGAAGAGCTTAAAAATGTTGGAAAGGGTTTTTTGTCCAGATATTTCATTTTTGATAGTGGGAAATACAGGGTCAGTGATAAGATAAAAGGGATTGTGAAATTTGAAAAGCATGATTTGGTTTCTGGTAAGCCGCTTGCGCATTTTGATGTGATTTTTTGTAGGAACGTGTCCATATATTTTTCAAGGGATATGCATAAAAAACTGTACATGGAGTTCTACAATGCATTGAACAATGATGGTTTTTTCGTTATGGGGAAGACAGAGATGCTATGTGGTAGTGCAAGGAAATTGTTTATTCCTGTGAATGCGAGGGAGGGAATATATCAGAAAAAGGTTGCGAAGGAAGATACGGGGCATCCTATACCAACCCACATACATCCAAGATGAACGCAACCGAGCCATCGCCGAGTATTGTTGCGCCTGCAAATTCTTTCCTGCCTTTGAGCATTCCTCCCAATGGCTTGACCACTGTTTCCTGCCGACCAAGAAGTGTGTCAACCATAATTCCAAACAGTTTTTCGTCTCTTTCCACCACCACAACGGGACCAATCCTATCTTTATCTTTGTTTCTTGGGACGTCGAAAATGTTTTTCAGTCTTAGCAGCGGCAGAACCTGTTCCCTGTACGCGAATATTTCTTTTCCTTTAACGCTTTTCAAATCCTTTTCACCAACGGCTATTATTTCCCTGACAGAATCTAATGGAATGGCATATTTTTCTTTTTCCACACCAACAAGTAATGATTGAATAATAGCGGTTGTTAAAGGCAGACGCAATTCAACGTTTGTACCCCTGCCTTCTTCTGATGATATTCTGA
The DNA here is from genome assembly GCA_023131215.1 of Candidatus Methanophagales archaeon. GTDB lineage: Archaea > Halobacteriota > Syntropharchaeia > Alkanophagales > Methanospirareceae > JAGXOS01. The sequence continues at coordinate 2,486 of JAGLZV010000098.1, forward strand.
CGCTCCCTCCCAGTGATTTGATTTTTGATTTCACCACATCAAAACCTACACCTCTGCCTGAAACATCGGTGATTTTTTTTGTTGTGCTCAGCCCTGGCGCACCCAGGAGTTCATAGACATCCCCGTCACTCATCCTTGATGCCTCCTCCCGGGTTATGATTTTTCTTTCTACTGCGATTTTTTTGATTTTTTTTATATCCATTCCTCTGCCATCATCCTCTACTGATACGACAACATAGTTCCCTTCTCTCCGCGCGCTCAATATAACCTTTCCCGTATCCTTTTTCCCAGCCTTTTTCCTGTCCCCCGGTTTTTCTATCCCATGATCCACCGCATTACGAACCAGATGCATTACTGCATCATTTATCTCATCAAGCACAAGACGGTCAAGTTCTATCTCCTTACCGGATACAATGAAATCTACTTCTTTCCCTGTTTTCATGCTTAAATCCCTCACTGTTCTTGGAAACCTGTCAAATATGTATTCAACCGGGAACATGCGCATCTGCATTACCCTGTCCAGTAGTTCTGATGTGAGCCGGTGTGTTGTGGCTGTTATATCATTGAGTTCAGGGATGGCATGTTTCGATGCTATCTGGAGGAGCCTCATCTTTGCTATTGATAATTCCTCAACGAGGTTCTGCAATGCCTGTATTTTTTCTATGCTTAGCCTTATTGTAGGACCGACTCTTTCCCTGCCTGCCTCCTCCCTCTCCCTTTTCTCTTCCGCCCTAACGGTTGATACCCCAACACCTTCTTTTGTCGGTAGAATATAATCCAGTTTTTTATACAGTGCTGTCAAATCCCGCTCGACCGTTTTCCCGGATGCTACATCTTCGACAAACGTTTCAAGCCCGCCAAGGCATTCTAACAGAACATCAACTGTTTCTGTTCCTTTCTCAATTTTTCCCCCTTTCCTCAGCACGTCAAGCACGTTCTCCATCTCATGCGATAGTTCTTCCATGTCAGGATATCCCATTGTGGCAGCCATGCTTTTCAGTGTGTGCACAGACCTGAACGTTTCATTTAATGCGTCTGTGTTCTCTGGTTCTTTCTCCAACGTCAGCAGATTTCTACTTATACTTTGTAGATGCTCCCTCGACTCGTCTATGAACAATTCCTTATATTTTGATACATCAACCGCCATTTTATCACAAACCTTTCTTTAAAAAAAGAAAGCTTTACCAAAGAAATAAATATATTTCTGGTAAGTTAAATTTTGCTTTTGCTTTTATTGCCTTAAGACTCTTTCTTTTAAACCCTTTCTTCTAATTGCTCCACTTTCCACTTTTTAAATAAGTAACAGCACCACAAAAATAAATTATTGACACAGATTAACGCAGATTAACATAGATGATAAAAATCAACAATGTCAAACTTAAATAAGTCCGCGTAAATCAGTGTAAATCCGTGTCTTAAATAGAAGGGAAGTTATACTTTATATAGAACAAAGGAAATAATATTTGCACTATTTACAGTGGTTCCAAAAGTATCTCCAGTTTTATGGTTCCGTAATTTTTAACAATATGGAAAAACAATTTCGACTTTATCGCTGCCAAGTTTAGTTACTTCTAAATCTTCCTTATAGAATTTGCCAACCCCTTTAATTAACCCCACCATGAAATCTATCAAGCCCCGTCGGGATTTATACTTCATAATCAGGGTCTTTTCATCCTTCCACTCATATTCGAATCTTGGCGGATTAGCATCGGGTATACTTTTTGTAGTAGCAAC
>JAGLZV010000099.1 GCA_023131215.1 Candidatus Methanophagales archaeon
CCTTTAGCTCCTCTTTTACCAATGAGGACTTCCCCATTTTCATATTCTCTATAACACCGGTAATTGGCATTTTCAACTCCTTAAGCATTTTTATTACCTTTTTCACCGTTTCCAATGTCACTTTTGATGAGGTTGCCATCACGAGGAATTTCGCTCTTTTCATCCATCTTATTACATCCATCGTTGCATCTCCGATGCCAGGTGGCGTATCAACAATCAAAAAATCCAATGAACCCCATCTCGTAACTGCGAGCAATTCCAGCATCGCATTCGAAATGTCAACGCCTCTGAGTGGTGATGGATTATCACCAGTGAAATAAACAATGCTCATAAATTCTATGCCGTGAATCTCGGGCGGAACGATTCCTTTCTCTTCCTTCGGGTACACCCCTTCTATCCCCAATATCACGTGCGTGGATGGCGCAGATAAATCCAGATCCAGCAGCCCAACCTGGTAACCCAACCTTGATAGAGTCAATGCGAGCACAGAAGCGGTTAAACTCTTACCAATCCCTCCTTTCCCGCCTGACACTGCGATTATTCTCTTTATTCCCGCCAGTCTTTTGTCAATAATGTTTAAACGCGGATCCATCGCCGTTCCCACCTTGCTTTATCCTTACTCTTTTCCTTTGCCACCTATCCCCTTTATATAATCTATCGAAACTCCTCGTCCCTGCAATACCTCAAAATCCGGGCTCTTACAAGAAGGACATCTGATATACGCATGAGCAACCTCCGGTGCGAAATGTATCGCTTCGTTCTCATTCTCACCTAACCCTGCATCATCAAAAGCCCATTCGTTTCCACAAACCCTGCATCTGAAAATAGCTCTTTCTCTATCCATTTCTACCTTCATTTTTGTTAACAACGATGTGCCTTGAACTTTTGTAAGCTCATTCAACGCAAATTCAAATATCTCGGTCTCCATCTGCTGTAATTCGCCTATTTTAAGCTTAATTTTTGTAACCTCTTCCAGCCCTTCTTTTCTCGATTCCTCTATTACGGTTGCGATTACCGCTTCCGCTAATGCCCATTCGTGCATGTTTATCTTGAAAATTTTCTAATAGAAATACTTAAAGAAATCGAGAAGACCTAAACTATCTAAATCATATTTTGTGATACGCTTATCTTCATATCTATTTTGAAAACTTGCCAATATTTATATTACATTTAGGAATAACAATAAATTTCTACGTTCATTAAAAAATATCCGATAATACCTTTATATTCACCATATCCGTTAAAAAACATCAAGTTATTTATAGTATGAATCTAAATTGTTTAGAGGAGGTGAAGTATTGAAAATGGCGCTTGAAGAAATAAATTTAATATGGCTGGAAGGACAGGACTGTGCAGGCTGTACCATTTCTATCAAGCAGGCAAGCAACCCCACGCTGATTGACGCTTTAACTGGAGCTATTCCAGGGCTTGGAGGGCTAAAGCTCGCCTACCATCCAACGCTTATGTTCGAGTGGGGCGAAGATGCATCGAAGATACTCATTGACGCCATGGAAGGCAAGTATGACCCATTTGTATTGATTCTCGAGGGAGCAATCCCTGAGGAGGCGAAGGCAGCGCCCGGTGTTTACTGCATTATTGGCGAGTACGAGGAAAAGCTTCTCAAACTCGACGAAGTCATTGGCAGTTTATCGAAGAGGTGCGCTGCCGCAGTCGCTATTGGCACGTGCGCATCTTATGGCGGCATCCCTCATGGAAATCCTAATCCAACGGGTGCGAAGGGGCTATTGGACTTTTTAGGACGAGAGTGGAAAGGAGGGCTGGGGCTTCCTGTCATCTGTATACCCGGCTGTCCGCCCAGACCCGATAACATCGTGCAGGTCCTGGGTCACGCTGTGTTGGCTGCGAGAGGGATAGCACCGCTTCCTGAGGTCGACGAGTGGCACCGACCTGTTTACCTTTATGGCAGTACAGCTCACGAGTTGTGTCCGATATGCGGATTCTACTCGGGTGGTGTGGATGCGCATGCCTTTGGAGAAACTGGTTGTCTCGGTGCACTTGGCTGCAAGGGGATTATCACAAACTGCAATGCAGCAACGATGTGGATGGATGGATACGGAGGGTGTACAAGAACAGGGGTCCCATGCTTTGGATGTGCAGACCCAAGCTTTCCAGACCCGCCCACTTCTCCATTCTTCGCAAAAGCTCCTGCGGGTCCATTCATAAAAGAAACAATAAGGGGCACGTTGAGTCACATGATGATGGGGTTTGCGCGGCTTCATAGGAGGAAGATATGATGAAAGGAAAAGAGAGAGAAATAACCATCGAGCCAATAACGAGGATAGAAGGGCATTTAGGCGTTCACGTAAAGATAGACACCGAAGCGAGAAAAATTACCGATGCATACGCATATAGCCCGATGTTCAGGGGTTTTGAAATCATACTCAGAGGAAGGGAGCCATCGGATGCTGTTATGATAACGCAGCGGTCTTGTGGTGTCTGTCCAGTGCCTCACGCTCTTGCTTCGGTAACAGCCGTTGACCAGGTATATGGCGTTTCACCACCGCCGATGGGTGTTACCCTCAGGGACCTCGTTCATGGTGCAGAGCAGTTATATGATGCCGAGGTCGGCGTTCTCAACCTCGAAGGACCTGACTACAGCGAGGTTGCAGTGAAGAAGTTTAACCCTGAATGGTGGGAAGAAGCGCAAAAGACGAAGGCACCGAGGTCAGATGTCCATGGGTTTGCGACAATCGCCGATATCATGACCGCACTTAATCCGCTGGCAGGCGAGCTTTATTTGAAGTCGCTTCTCGTGCAAAAAGCGGGGCATAATATGGCTTCCATATTTGGTGCAAAGCATCCACATGTTCACTCCTTTGTCCCCGGAGGAATCGCAAAGATAAACCTGTCAGCATCAGACATTGAATCTTACCTGACGCTACTCATGCGGCACGTTGCCTTTACAAAGGAACTGGTCACTGTTACTGACGATCTACTCGATTTCGTGCTTGCGCATGGCTATGAGGACGTAGGAGCGAGAAAGGCAAATTTAGGCTCCGTAGGTGCCTATAACGACCCGGAGGCGTATTCCGCAAAGTATGAGGAGATGACAGACTGGGCTCGTAAGAGGCTGGTGTCTCCGGGGGTCATCCTTGACGGCGAACTCGTCACAACAGACCTCGTTGAGTTCAATGTTGGTGTTCGTGAATTTATCGGCAGAGGCTGGTATTCCAGCGAGTGGGAGCAAGAAGTCGAAGCTGACCCGTTAGGCAATAAAATAATGAAGGAACATCCGTGGAACAAGCGCACGGTTCCAAAACCCGGTGAGTATGGAAAATGGGAGTCCTTGTACTCATGGGTCACTGCAACAAGGTGGTGGCACGGGAAAGGAGATGGAAAGAATCACGTGGTCGAACTCGGACCGCTTGCGAGGATGTGGGTGACAGCGAAGGCGGGACTTGTTCCCGAATCCACGGGAAATAGCCTTAAGTTCGAGTTACCAGCAGCACTTATCCCGGGTTTCAAATATGCCGAGAAGATGGAATTCGAGTGGAAGATTCCTGAGAAGCCAAATGCAGTGGAAAGGATCAGAGCTCGTGCATATTATCATGCATATTCTGCATATTGCATGCTGAATATGGTAATGAAATCTTTAGAACTCCTGAAGGCTGGCAAGTCAGATGTATGGACACCTTATGAAAAGCCCAAAGAAGGTATAGGCTTTGGTGCAATTGAAGCTATGCGCGGTGCATGTTCGCACTGGTGCGTTATGAAGAAAGGTGTCATCCACAATTATCAGTATCAAGCACCGACGACATGGAACGCATCTTGCAGAGATCCAGAAGAAAAGCCCGGGCCATACGATGAAGCGCTTATCCAAACGCCAATCACCGAAGCTGGCGAGTCTGAAGGTTGGAAAGGTATTGATGTGGTTAGAGCCATAAGGAGCTTCGACCCATGCATGGGGTGTGCAGTCCATGTGCATATAGGCAAGCAAATAGTAAAACACGAGTTACTTCCGTTCGCGGTACCGCTGTAGCTCATCCAAAATAAGCTCAACTGCTCGCAGGACTGCTGCATCAACCTCCTGGCTCAGTGATTCACCCAGCTTGACTTCCAGAATTTCGCAACCAATAACAATTGTAGCAGGTGGCAGGGTGCCGATTGCCTTGGCGAAGAGAAGGAGCTCTTCTAACCTGGTTTCGTGAACACTAAAAGTGAAAGAGCTCATCGCTTCTTCAGGTTTCGGTTCCTCCACCTGCTCTGCTTTTATTTCGCTACGATAGATTGTCCCGGGCTTTCCTCTTTTCTCAACAGCATCAACAAAGATTACGAGCTCATAGTCATCAAGGTCTGGTGCCAGCGTAACGCCACAAAGACCGGCATCTCTTGTTTCAACGTCTTCAGGCAGATTCCTCGCCATCAGCGCCTCTATGACCCTTGGTCCGAAGCCGTCATCTCCCATGTACTTGTTCCCAAGACCTGCTATGAGGATTTTTTTAGCTCTCTCCATACCTGAGCATTATATTACAACTACCTTCCCTTGACACCATACAGGGTCCAACAGGATGCCGAGGCGTGCAAACCTTACCGAACAAAGGGCATTCATCTGGGTAAACGAGCCCTCTCAGGATTTCTCCACACCTACACCCCTCTGGTTCTTTATATTCATTATCCAAGGCGCTCAATTCATCCTCGTATCGTCTCCTCGCATCATACTTCTCGAATTTCTTTTTTAAGCGAAGCCCACTGCTTGGTATAACAGGAAAACCTCTCCAACTGCAATCAAAAGGTTCAAAAACCTCTGCCATTGTTTGCTGTGCTTTCTCATTTCCTTCAGGTCGAACAACCCTTTTATATTCATTCTCGACCTTTGCTTCACCCCTGATTATCTGCATCGCAAGCATGTAAACCGCAATTAGCACGTCCAGTGGTTCAAAACCAGCAATAACCTGCGGCATTTTATACCGCTTCGATATAAATTCGTAAGGTCTTTCCCCTATAATTGTGGATACATGACCTGGATTTATGAACCCGTCTATCTTCATCTCCCCCATTCTTATCAATGCTTCCATCGCTGGCGGGATTAGCCTGTGAGCACTTAGTATAGAAAAATTGGTTGGGCGAGTGGAAATCACAGATGCAGTCGCTGGTGTTGTTGTTTCAAATCCGATGGAAAAGAAGACGACATCCTTATTTGTCTTTTCCGCAAGCGAAATACAGTCTGTTATGCTGTAAACCACCCTTACGTCAAAACCCTCCGCCTTCACGTCTGCCAACGACAGTCTTTCGCCGGGAACCCTGAACATATCACCAAACGTAGCAACCACTTTTTCCTTTCGCGCTAAAAGAATCGCTTCTTCTATCTCCTTTGCGGTTGTCACACAAACCGGACACCCCGGTCCTGGTCTCACCTCTATACCAGCTTCTTTTAGCATCGAATTCAAGCCGAACCTCACCAGAGTATCTTGATGCGTGCCGCAAACGTGCATCAATCGTAAATTGAGATTCAAGTCTTTCAATTTTTCCAGTATTTGCTTTGCTAACTCTTCATTTCGGTATCTGAACATTTTTCAAGCATCTCCTTCCACAACTCAATTGTCTCCTTCGCCTCGTGCTCATCCATTATCTCTATCGCAAAACCTGCGTGAACCATTACGTAATCGCCTACTTTTGCATCCACCAACGATATATCAATCTCACGAGAAACGCCGCCGAAATCCGCTTTTGCCTTTGCCCTTGCTCCTTCTTTTCCTTTACCGATCTCCACCACTTTCGCCGGTATTGCCAAACACATGTTTATCTTACTCAACACCTGTTCCTTAAATGTCCCACGATAACATTTTGCCCAACTGAAATTCCTTCGTCACCATTCGGTATATTATTATGAGTTAAAAACCTTATTCCTTTCTCTTTTATTACTTCTTCAGTCATTCTAACTATTGGCACATCGTACGAGACACCACCCGTTATCCCGATACTGGATATATCATTGCTGAGACAAGTATCCGCTGCAATCTCCACCATTTCCTTAATCAAAGCATAAACAAAAGAATATGCGAGGTCTGCCTTCTTCTTTTCCGTGCTTACGCCATTTGCACTGTAATCTGCCAACTGGTCAAACAACGGCAACGTTTTCACAATTTTACGGTCTTTCTTCTCAACATACGTCTCAAATTCATACTTTCGCTCTCCCAGTGCTAAATATCTCTCCAGTTTCATTGCTGGCTCTCCATCATAAGTCATCCTTTCACAGATGCCCAAGTAGCATGATAATGCATCTAATACCCTGCCGAAGCTACTTGTTTTTGGTGCTCTCTGCATTAGCTTTTCCATCACCTCTGCTTCTTTATCCACAAAATAGGGGACTTCCCTACCTGAAAGCGAAAAAATTGCAAATACCATCCTTCTTGGGTCTTTTATTGCTGCATCGCCACCAATTAAAGGTATTTCCTCCAAAGACCCTGCTCTTTCAAACCCCGAATAGAGAGAATGCAGGATTTCTCCTCCCCATGCTTTCCCATCTGTTCCATACCCCGTCCCGTCCAGGGTCAAAGCAACCACTTCATCCACACCCGCATCGAGCATCAATGAAGCGGCATGAGCCCAATGATGCTGCACCTCTACTAATTCGACTGAAAAATCTCCCGACAGTTTTTTACCATATCTTCTCGTTAAATACCGTGGATGCAGGTCTACCCCAATCGCATCAATCTCATCCATCCTTAAGCCTAAAAGTTCCATCATTTGCTTCTTGCTCGATGCCAAAAATTCTAATGTTGGATAATGAAATGTATTTCCGATGAATTGGCTCGAATAAAGATTGCTATTCTTTGAGATACTGAATGAGACATTTTCTCCTGCACCTAAGGACAAAACTCTATCCTTATACGGAACTTTTATACCAGTTGGAATAAAACCTCGGGATTTTCTCAAGAAAAATTTTTTACCTTCATAACAGCGAACAACAGAGTCATCAATCCTGTTCACTATTCTTCTATTGTGTAAAAGGAAATAATCGGCTTTTAGAAGGAATGCATCCTCATTACGAATGACCATCGGCTCTCCTGAAACATTTGCTGAGGTCATTATAATCCCATCTGAGTTCAGATAATGGAACAGAACATAATGAAAGCCAGAATATGGCAAATACATGCCAACATTTCCTAATCCCGGCGAAATATCCTCTAAATAATCCGAGGATGAGTTCTTATCCAAAAGCACAATAGGCCTCTGTGCAGATGTCAGCAATTTTTCTTCCTCTTCTTCTAAATCCGCATATTTCTCTATTGTACTTAAATCCCTGAACATCACTGCGAAGGGCTTGGCTGGTCTTCCGTATAGCTCCCTCAGCCTATTAGCCTGCTCAAATTTGCATATAATGTGCATTCCTCCCCAACCCTTTGCTATCCCTATCGCTCCTTCGTCAATTAACCTTGCAAAACTTTTTATTGGATTTCTTCCCTCTAAGACCTCTACCCCCTTATCTTTATCATAAAGTGTGTATTTCGGACCGCACCTTGGACAGGAAATCGTTTGCGCATGAAATCTTCTGTCCATTGGATTTGTGTATTCAGCGAGGCATTCCTCGTACATCTCGAAATCTCGCATTGATGTATTAGCTCGGTCATAAGGGACATTTTCAATTACTGAGAACCGAGCTCCGCAGGAGGTGCAATTAATAAAAGGATATAAATACCTGCGATTATTCTCGTCAAATAATTCTCTCACGCATTCCTCACATATTGCAGTATCCACGGGGGTAACAGAAGTCTTTTCACCCTCTGAGCTATTTATTATTTCGAAATCATCATACCCATTAATGGGCTCGTCTTTTACCTCTATTTCATCAATTGACGCAATTGGTGGCAGCTCTTTCATTAAAAAATTCAAGAACTCCTCCACATTCTCATTTTCTTTGATGCCTATTTCTACGTTTGAGCCTTTGTTGAGCACATAGCCTCTTAGTCCAAGCGATTTTGCTACTCTATACACCGTAGGGCGGAAACCAACACCTTGCACCGTTCCCCTGATAAATATTTTCATTTCTAATCCTATTGCTGAAAATAAAATATCCACCAATACTTGTATAATGAGGAAAATAAAATAGATAAAACAAAAATAAGTATTGATGACACTCGAACGTTACGCTTGGTTTAAGGAATACCTGCATTCTGAAGAAGGTTTTGGCATAGACAGGGAAGTGCCGAGATGCATTTCCGCTTGTCCCGCAGGTTGTGACGTTCAAGGATATATCAAACTGATAGAAGGGGGCAGGTATGAAGAAGCGTATTCGCGGATCAAAGAAAGAATACCTTTTCCTGCTTCTATTGGGCGAATCTGTCATCATCCATGCGAGGATAATTGTAAGCGGGGCTTTTTTGACGAACCTATTGCTATCGCGGCATTAAAACGATTCGTTGGCGATTATGTATCAGAAAAAGAAAAGGGAAGAGAAAAGGAGGCTCTGAAGAAGCGTGGAGAAAAGGGTAAAAAAGTTGCAATTATCGGTGCGGGTCCCGCGGGACTAACAGCGGCGTATCGGTTGGCGAGGAAAGGATATTCGGTGCGGGTATTTGAGAAATTACCGGTGGAGGGAGGAATGCTTTTTGCAGGAATTCCACCGTATAGACTGCCAAAAGAAATTTTAAAAAGAGAAATTGACGCTGTTAAGGGAATGGGAACGGGAATAGAGATAGAGACAGGAGTTGAGATAGATAAGGAAAAATTCGGACAGATTCGTAGCGAGTACGATGCAATATTTATTGCGGTTGGTGCGCACGTGAGCAGGAAACTTGGAGTGGAGGGAGAGGATTTGGATGGTGTGGTGCATGGTGTTGATTTCCTTCGTGATTTTAACCTTAACCTTGGGAATAATCATGAGAAAGTGGAAAAAATAGGAAAGAAAGTGGCGGTTGTGGGCGGTGGAAATGTAGCGATAGACGTTGCGAGATGCGCGATTCGACTGGGTTCTGACGTTACTGTCGTTTATAGGAGGTCGAGAGAAGAGATGCCTGCGAGGGAGGAAGAAATAAAAGAGGCAGAGGAGGAAGGGGTGAAATTTATGTTCTTAGCCAATCCAACGCGGATTTTGGGGTCGGAGAAAGTAGAGAAAATGGAGCTTATTCAAATGGAGTTAGGACCGCCGGATGAATCAGGGAGGAGACGTCCAGTCCCTATCGAAGGCTCGGAGTTCTTGATAGATGTGAACACGGTGATACCTGCGGTAGGTCAGGCATCGGATTTGAGATTTCTTGAGGGCAGCAAAGTTGAAACATTAAGAGGATTAGCAATAAAAGCAGATGAGTTTTGCATCACCACAGAGGAAGGGATATTTGCGGGTGGCGATTGTGTTCGTGGCGCTGCATTTGCGGTTGATGCCATTGCAGATGGTAACGAGGCTGCGGAATCTATTGACAGGCTCTTAAGGAGTGTGGACTTAAGAGAAGGTAGGTTTTCGCCGAAAATCGCAGCAGAGTTGCCTGAAGAGG